>CAZKDD010000072.1:0-6083 GCA_964551535.1 uncultured Thiotrichales bacterium
TCGTTATCAGCATTATATAGGCACCCTGCGCCTCACTGCCTTGTTATCTCATGATCCAAGTTTACAAGTAGGTGACTTAATGGAAGGTAATGTCGAACCTATATTGGCTGATGAACCTGCCACTGATGTTGCTCATACTTTTGAGACACTCAATCTGGTTTCAGCGCCCGTCATTGATGAACAACATAAGCTCCTTGGTCGCATTACCATTGACGATGTGGTCGATGTTATTCGTGAGGAGGGACAGCATTCTGTCATGAGTATGGCGGGTTTATCCGAAGATGAGGATTTATTCGCTCCAGTGACAAAATCAACACGTCGACGCGCACTGTGGTTGGGCATCAATATGATGACCGCTTTCCTTGCTGCTTGGGTAATCAGCCTGTTTCAATCAACTCTTGAAGAGCTCATTCTGTTAGCAGTGCTTATTCCGGTAGTTGCCAGCATGGGGGGTATCGCAGGTAGCCAAACTCTTACATTAGTGATCAGAGGTTTAGCCTTGAAACAAGTAGGGCATTCCAATTCCGCTCTACTACTGGCCAGAGAACTCGGCATCGGTATATTAAATGGTTTACTCTGGGCATTAGTGGTCGCGGCTATTGCCGTCTTATGGTTTCATGACTTCAAACTGGGTGGAATCATCGCGCTGGCTATGATCGCCAACCTGATCTGCGCAGGAATAGCAGGTGTTACCATTCCCATCACACTGCGTAAATACGGTATCGATCCCGCTCTTGCAGGTGGCGTGATTCTTACAACCGTCACTGACGTGGTGGGGATATTTGCCTTTCTGAGTTTAGCTAACTGGCTCATAGTCTGATATAGAGTTGAGTGATGGTTCATCCACCTCTATCACACTAGTCACTAAGTTTTGGGTAGAGTCACTCCGGTTTGACCCTGATACTTACCACCTCTGTCTTTATAAGAGGTCTCGCATATTTCATCGGACTCAAAAAATAGCATTTGAGCTACACCCTCGTTTGCATAAATTTTAGCTGGTAGCGGGGTAGTGTTGGAAAACTCTAGAGTCACATGCCCTTCCCATTCCGGCTCAAGTGGAGTGACATTCACGATAATGCCACAACGCGCATAGGTGGATTTACCTAAGCATATGGTCAATATCGATCTGGGAATTCGAAAATACTCTACTGTACTTGCAAGTGCAAAAGAATTGGGCGGAATGATGCAAACATCACCTTCATAGTCCACAAAGCTATCTGAGGCAAAATTCTTTGGATCAACCACGGCTGAGTTGATATTAGTGAATATCTTAAAATGCCTAGAACAGCGCACGTCATAGCCGTAACTGGAAGTGCCATATGAAACTATACGTTCACCATCCACTTGTTTAACTTGCTGTGCTGCAAATGGCTCGATCATCGCGTGCTGATCTGTCATGCGCCGTATCCAATTGTCTGATTTTATCGCCATAACTTAGGTGGTCACTATTAAGTAAATAGAAAGGGAGCAGACCAACATAACATGTCGGCCTGCCCTATTCTAAGGCTATGTATTTTGGATAACAATCTTAGGAAATTTAGCACTGTAATCTTTTGATTGAGCGGCGAGTTTGGCTGCCGTCTTGCGAGCGATATCTTTGTAGATCTCTGTTACACGACTTTCAGGCATCGCATTAACTGTCGGCTCTCCACCATCAGCTTGCTCACGAATGTGGATGTCGAGTGGTAATTGTCCTAACAGATCGACATTATATTCCGACGCCATCTTGACACCGCCACCGGTACCAAAGATAGGCTCTTCGTGATTACATTTGCTACAAATATGAATACTCATGTTTTCGACCACACCCAGCACTGGCACTTCAACCTTCTCAAACATTTTCAGGCCTTTACGTGCGTCTAACAGGGCAATGTCTTGCGGCGTTGTGACAATCACCGCACCACTCACTGGTATTTTCTGTGCGAGGGTTAATTGCACATCCCCTGTACCCGGTGGCAAATCAACAATCAAATAGTCTAAATCACGCCAGCGCGTGTCATTCAGCAATTGTTCCAAGGCCTGCGTTACCATTGGACCTCGCCATATCATCGGCGTTTCTTCATCGATCAAGAAGCCTATGGACATGGCTTGTATGCCATGGCCTTGCATCGGTTCCAAGCTTTTGCCATCAGTGGATTCTGGCTGACCAGAAATACCTAGCATGCGTGGTTGACTGGGGCCGTAGATATCCGCATCGAGAATACCTACCTTGGCGCCCTCAGCAGACAATGCCAAAGCTAGATTGACCGCGGTAGTGGATTTACCCACCCCCCCTTTGCCTGAGGCCACTGCTATAACATTTTTTATATTTTCCATCGGTTTGAGGCTCTTTTGCACAGAGTGTGCAAGAATTTTCCAGCCAACGGAGACATCAACCTTAGATACTCCCTCTAATTTACCAACTTCTTCGCTGATCGTTTGAGCAATTTGGTCGGCGATACTCTTGGCGGGATATCCGAGTTCAATTTGGATAGCGACTTGATCACCATTTATTTTAATATCTTTGACGGCCTTACTTGCAACATAGTTTTTGCCGACATTTTCATCTTCGAGCGTCTTTAAGACGTCTTCTATCTGTTGTGTATCAACACTTGCCATTAGCTGTTATCCTTTTGCATAACTGAATAATATTCGAGAGCAGTTAACCATTACACGGCCATAATTCCTAGCTCCTGATTGAGATAGTGAGACATTTCTTATGTACAGAGCCTAAATTTACTCTTATCGTCCCGAGTGTTAGCTGATAAGGTACGTCTCTCGAACACAATATTGCCATAAGCCTGTGAATCAACGAAGAATTTTAGTCACTAGTGCCCTTCCATATGCGAATGGTTCTATCCATCTTGGCCACCTTGTGGAGTACATCCAGACCGATATCTGGGTGCGTTTCCAGAAAATGTGCGGCCATCAATGTATTTACGTCTGTGCCGATGACGCCCATGGCACCCCGATCATGATTCGTGCCCAGCAAGCAGGCATTACCCCGGAACAATTAATCGCTCAAACACAGCAAGAACATGAGGAAGATTTCAGCGATTTTTTAATCGGCTTTGATAATTATCACAGCACTCATTCGGAAGAAAACAAATACTTTTCCACTGAAATCTTCAAAACCCTGCAAGATAAAGGATATATCAGCACCAAAACTGTGACAGATTTATATGATCCGGAACAGAATGTATTTCTTCCCGATAGATTTGTTCGAGGTACCTGTCCAAAATGTCAGGCGCAAGATCAATATGGGGATAACTGTGAAGTCTGTGGTGCCACTTACACGCCATCTGATTTAATCAACCCACGTTCTGCGCTGAGTGGTACAACGCCTATCGAAAAAGATAATCTGCACTATTTTTTCAAATTAAGCTCTATGGAGCAGGCCTTAAAAGATTGGACCAGCTCTGATGGACTACAGCCTGAGATTGCCAATAAAATTTCAGAATGGTTCGAAGATGGTCTGCAAGATTGGGATATTTCTCGTGACGCGCCTTATTTTGGCTTCGAGATACCAGGGGCAGAAAATAAATATTTTTATGTCTGGCTGGATGCACCCATTGGCTATATGGCGAGCTTTAAGAATTACTGTGATCGTACGGGCGAGGATTTCAATTCCTATTGGAAACCTGACAGTGACGCCGAGTTGTATCATTTCATTGGCAAAGACATTGCCTATTTCCACACCCTATTTTGGCCCGCAACGCTAATTGGGGCTGACTGGCGAAAACCTACTAGTGTCTTCTGTCATGGCTTTCTAACCGTGAATGGGCAAAAAATGTCTAAGTCACGTGGCACTTTTATCAAGGCACGCACTTACTTGAATCATCTACATCCAGAATACTTACGTTATTACTTTGCAGCCAAATTAGGACCTGGTGTCAATGATATTGATCTAAGCCTAGAGGACTTTCAACAACGTGTTAACAGTGATGTAGTAGGTAAATTAGTCAATATCGCCAGCCGTTGTGCTGGCTTTATTATGAAAAAATTTGATGGGCAATTAACCTCAAACTTTGTTTCAGAGGGGGCACAGCTATTTAATAGTGCCAGCGATCAGAACGTTGCGATAAAGTCACTTTATGAACAACGTAAATATTCAGAAGCTGTACGCACTATTATGACTCTTGCTGATAGTACTAATCAGATTATTGATCAATACAAGCCTTGGGAAAAAATTAAAGATCCTAGCAACCAAAAAGAAGTTCATGAGGTATGTAGTTTCGGTATAAATATGTATCGTTTGCTAATCGGCTATTTAAAACCCATCATGCCAGAACTAGCTGCTAAATCTGAGAACTTTTTAAACACTGAAATAAGTTGGCAAGATTTAGCTAGTGGTGAAGCACTCGCTGATGGCCATAGCATTAACAAATTTAAACCACTCATCACTCGCATTGAACAACAAGCTCTGGATAACATTGTGGAAGAAAGTAAAGCCGAGACCAACACCCTACAAGCTCAAGCGACAGACCCCATAGATGCAGAAGTAAAATTTGACGATTTTGCAAAACTTGATCTTCGCGTAGCTCGAATTGTCAAAGCTGAATCTGTGGAAGGCGCAGACAAACTCCTACAACTCACGCTCGACCTGGGAGAGTCGACGGGTGGCATGCAAAAAAATGTGTTTGCCGGTATCAAAAGTGCTTACAAGCCTGAAGACTTAGAAAACAAGTTAGTCGTCATGGTCGCTAATCTTGCTTCACGCAAAATGCGTTTTGGTGTTTCAGAAGGCATGGTACTCGCAGCCAGTGGTACCGATAGTGGTTTATTTATTATTCATCCCGATCAAGGGGCTGAACCGGGTATGCGTGTAAAATGACTTATTATGCCGAACTTTTATAGTCGCTCTGTTGCCGTTATTGATGAAGCACGCTGTATAGGATGTACTCTTTGCATCAAAGCCTGTCCTTTTGATGCCATCATAGGACGCTCTCAAAAACTTCATAGCGTGATTAATAGTTATTGCACGGGTTGTAATCTATGCATTGCTCCTTGCCCAGTGGATTGTATCAATCTTATCCCTAATCCGAATTATCCTGATGAGCGCAATGAAGAATTTAATGCCGCTAGAAAAGCTTTTCTCAATAATTGCAAGCAACGCACTCAAATGAAAAAACATCGACTCAATGAGAAAACGCAAAGAAATAAAGCTGTCATCGATACCAAAAAACAAGCTATTCAAGATCAGTTGGCTAGTCTCAAAAAAGGCCTGCTGGATTTATGAATAAGCTCAAACGCATCGATATTTTCACTCGCCTACGTGAGCAAAACCCCCATCCCACAACCGAATTAAATTATAACAATGAGTTTGAGCTACTAATCGCCGTGATTCTCTCAGCACAAGCCACGGATATAAGTGTCAATAAAGCGATCGGACCTTTATTCAAAACAGCCAATACCCCTGCCAGCATTTATGCTTTGGGCGAGAAAAAATTAAAGCAGTATATTAAAACCATCGGCTTGTTTAACACGAAAGCCAAAAATGTCATTAAGACCTGTAAAATCTTAATGGATGACTACGACAGTCAAGTCCCAGAAGATCGTAGCGCGCTTGAAGCCTTGCCTGGTGTCGGGCGCAAAACGGCTAATGTCATTCTCAATACGGCTTTTGGACAACCAACTATTGCGGTTGATACCCATATTTTTCGTGTATCCAATCGCACCGGCATTGCGCCAGGAAAAACCGTATTGGAAGTTGAAAAACGTTTACTTCGTCTGATTCCTGAAGAATTCAAACATGATGCCCATCATTGGCTGATTTTGTTGGGCCGATATACCTGCATGGCTCGCACGCCAAAATGCCAAACATGCATCATTCAAGATTTATGTGAATATAAAAAGAAAACTCAAGCTTAAAATTTCACAAAATTTTACTGTTACCATAATTCATCTCCCTGCCACCAGCCCTATAGTTCATTACGTCATGTATATCGCAACACGACACTCAATCCTTTGCTGTCTGAGCTAGCTATCACTGTATTCATTCCAGTTGAAATAAATTACATGATGTTAATATGGGCAATAAGTTGTTATTAGTAATAATAGCGATTATTAACTATACTTAAACCTGTATTAGCTGTCGGAGTCTT
>CAZKDD010000073.1:0-6043 GCA_964551535.1 uncultured Thiotrichales bacterium
ATAAATAACTGATGTAGACAAATTCCATATCAAACGGAGGATCTTTACGCATTAAAATCACATCGAAGTCACCTAAGGTGCATTCATTAGAGGCGCTGAGTTGATGCCAGCATTGTGGATCTTCTATGACGGTTAAATTGGCGCACTGTGCGTAGGCTTTTCCATCCAAGGCAAAAAGACTATCGGGTATCAAATAATGAATTTTCCAACCGCGTTGTTGTGCTTCCAGCAACATAGCAAAGCTACTATCTTTTTCAATGTTGATGGTTTCTATGGGGTCCATCAAAATGGCTAATGATTGAGTCACAAAAACACCCTCAGTGCATTATTATAGTCTCAGCTCGCATCATCCGAGCTTGAATTGGGTATGACCCACAGTTTAATTCAAGTCGCCGAAGTATGCTTGAGTCATCGTCAGTAAAGTCACCACCGCAGTCTCTAAACGCAATATACGCGGACCTAAACGGTATGATTGAAAGCTGTGTTGTTGTGAGAACTGAATTTCTTCAGTGCTGAATCCACCCTCAGGACCCACTGCGCATATAACTTCTTGTTGATGCTCGGGTAATAACTCAAAGTCATGGCTGTGGCTGCTTGCTTGATGAGGGTTGGCAATAATTTTATGGCTGTGCTGTGGCAGTGAGGTAATGAGAGTTTGGTAATCTATAGGGGCATTCACCATAGGGGTAATCGCTCTACCACATTGTTCACATGCACTATGAATCACTGATTGCCAGTGTGCGAGTTTCTTGTCAATTTTGTTGGGTGGGAGGTTGAAATTCACTCGCGAACTAATAAAAGGGGTAATAGTACTCACACCAAGCTCGGTGGCTTTTTGTAGACACCAATCCATTTTGTCAGAACGGCACAGTGGTTGTAATAAGTGTATTTTTAATGGCGATTCTACGGCGACATAGATTCGGTCTTGAATGAGAATATCAACTCGGCGTTTTTGTGATTCAACTATTTCACCCAAGTAATCATAGCCATCGCCATTAAACAAAATGACTTGATGTCCGACACTTAAACGCAACACCTCTCGAACATGCTTAATTCCTTTCTCATCCAATTGTGCCATGATTGATTTGGAAAGCGAGTGGTGGGTGTAAATTCGTGGCACGCGCATGGTTTATGCCTACCCCCTAGGCCGGTTTAAACAGTCTGATGACATTGAGGTAATGTTAATAACGATAGTGGTCTGGCTTGTAAGGGCCGTCCACGGGCACACCGATGTAATCAGCTTGTTCATCACTCAGAGTCGTCAACTTGGCACCAATTTGTTCTAAGTGTAAGCGTGCCACTTCCTCATCCAGATGCTTGGGTAAGATATACACTCGATTATTGTATTGACCGTCATTGTTCCACAACTCTAATTGAGCCAGCACTTGGTTGGTGAATGAATTCGACATCACAAAGCTAGGATGTCCAGTGCCACAGCCGAGATTGACCAAACGCCCCTTGGCCAACAGGATGATACGTTTACCATCAGGGAAAATGACATGATCTACTTGTGGTTTGATTTCTTCCCACTGATAATTTTCTAGGCTCGCTACATCAATTTCATTATCGAAGTGACCAATGTTGCAAACTATCGCCTGATCTTTCATGGCTAGCATATGATCATGAGTAATAATTTTGAAGTTGCCAGTGGTGGTAACAAAAATATCTGCTTGTGAGCATGCTTCGTCCAATGTGACCACACGATAACCTTCCATGGCGGCTTGTAGAGCACAGATAGGATCAATTTCGGTGACCCAGACGGTGGCACCCAGGCCGCGTAGTGATTGAGCTGAACCTTTACCGACATCGCCATAGCCACACACTACAGCTACTTTGCCTGCAATCATCACATCAGTAGCACGCTTGATGCCGTCAACTAGCGATTCACGACAGCCATACAAATTATCAAATTTTGATTTAGTCACAGAGTCGTTAACGTTGATAGCTGGGATCTTTAATTCGCCAGCCTCTACCATGTCATACAGACGTTTAACACCGGTAGTAGTTTCTTCAGAAACCCCTTTGATGTCGGCAAGTAACTGTGGGTAGTTATCATGCATGAGTTTGGTTAAATCACCGCCATCATCCAGTAATAGATTGGGCATCCAGTTATCTGGGCCAGTGATGGTCTGCTCAATACACCATTCATATTCTTCTTCAGTCTCTCCCTTCCAAGCAAATACCGGAATACCGCTGGCAGCCATGGCCGCTGCTGCGTGGTCTTGGGTGGAGAAAATATTGCATGAAGACCAGCGTAGTTCTGCTCCCAATTCTCTTAGTGTTTCGATCAGTACGGCGGTCTGTATAGTCATGTGTAAGCAACCGACGATGCGCGCGCCAGCAAGCGGTTTTTGGTCAGCATACTTCTCTCTTAGCGCCATTAATCCGGGCATCTCAGTTTGTGCGATCGCAATTTCCTTACGTCCCCAATCGGCCAATGTGATGTCGGCAACTTTGTAATCTTCACTGTTCATGCTGTTTCCTTTGATGTGCAATTGTATTTGTTTGTCCGCGCGTGAACCCAAGAACAGGTGACGGCAGGAGGATGTGGTGGCGCAGCTTACGCGTTTTGCAACGCTTCAGCTTTATCGGTGCGTTCCCACGTAAATTCAGATTCAGTGCGACCAAAATGGCCATAGCTAGCGCTGGCTTTATAAATCGGCTGCTTAAGATCTAACATCTTTAAAATCCCATAAGGCCGCAAGTCAAAATTGGCGCGCACGCGTTGTTCTATCTGTTGATCACTGATAGTGCCAGTACCAAAAGTATTAATAGAGATGGATGTAGGTTCGGCTACTCCAATAGCATATGAAATTTGTATTTCACAACGATCAGCCAATCCTGCTGCAACAATATTTTTAGCCACATAGCGTCCCGCATAAGCGGCCGAGCGATCCACTTTGGATGGATCTTTGCCAGAGAATGCGCCACCACCATGACGAGCCATGCCGCCATAAGTATCTACAATAATTTTACGACCCGTGAGTCCGCAGTCGCCGACTGGCCCTCCGATGACAAACTTCCCTGTGGGATTAATATGATAGCGGGTATCTTTATTTAACCACTCTGCGGGTAATACTGGTTTGATAATGTGTTCCATCACGGCTTCATGTAAATCGGCTTGACGGATGTCGGGATGATGCTGAGTCGATAGCACTACGGCATCTATGCTTACTGGTCGATTGTTTTCGTATCGAAGAGTGACTTGGCTTTTTGCATCTGGCCGCAACCACTCCAACTGGGTACGACGCATATCCGCCTGTTGTTTGACCAGTCGATGAGCATAAGTGATGGGGGCAGGCATAAGAACATCAGTCTCATTGGAGGCATAGCCAAACATCAAACCTTGATCGCCTGCGCCTTGATCTTCAGGTCGTGCTCGATCAACTCCTTGAGCGATATCGGCCGCTTGTTCGCCTAATGCCGTGATGACGGCGCAGGTATTACCATCAAAGCCAATATCAGAATGGTTGTAACCGATTTTATTAATGGTTTCACGTGCAATGCTCTCATAATCGATATTGGCACTAGTGGTAATCTCACCAGCCATTAACACCAAGCCTGTTTTAACTAAGGTCTCGCATGCAACACGTGCCTCTGGGTCTTGGGCTAATGCGGCATCGAGAATAGCATCTGACACTTGATCAGAGATTTTATCTGGATGACCTTCAGAAACAGATTCTGAGGTAAACAAGGTGCTTTCAGTCATGATTGTAAGATTTCGTCGATTTTCTGGATTTTGTACGTATGAAAATATTTGGCTTCTATTATCACCGACAATGGTGCTTCATCGTCTATAATCATTATGGCACATAAGCCATAACGGCTGGATTATAGCGTGAAACTCAACATGATGGGAAAGACTCAGCAATAGATGTATAGATTTCATATAATTGACATATATATACATCATTCAAGATGATTCATTATTGACTTGAGTGATGGCAGCGCACATGACTAACAACGCATAGCAAAGGATGTATGGCCAGAGCAGATTCGAGCATGATTCCTCTTGGAACCATTGCCCCAGACTTTAAATTATTCGAGCCGGCCTCGAACCAGTGGCGCACATTGGCGGATTGCACAGGCGAGCAAGGCATATTAGTGATGTTTATTTGTAATCATTGTCCCTATGTTAAGCAGTATAACGAGGAATTGGCACGATTAGGTCGAGATTACTTATCGCGTGGAATCGGCATTGTCGCGATTAATTCCAATGATATTGAAGCCTATCCCGATGACGCTCCCGATAAAATGGTGTTGGAAGTTGAAAAACATGCCTATGAGTTCCCTTATCTCTTCGACGAGACGCAGGCCATCGCTAGGGCATATCAGGCAGAATGCACGCCTGATTTTTTTCTATTCAATCGATCATTAGCGTGTGTTTATAGAGGGCGATTAGATGAGGCCACTCCAGGTAATTCCAAACCGGTGACGGGGATTGATTTGCGCACAGCTATGGAGTCATTGTTGAGAGGTGTTGACATACCTACTGAGCAAACACCGAGTATGGGATGCAGTATTAAATGGAAAAAAGGCTTAATCTAAGGGCATAGAGAGCTTTTCATAGCCATTCCATTAGGGGGGGTTACTTGCGACAACCGCCTAAGTCGTGGAAAATACTGACGCTTTGTGCGATCGCCTTCATACATCGCGATGGTTAGGGTTCTTCTATTTTATATGCGTTGGCGTCTAATGATGCTTCTTTTAACTTACCTTAAGATAAAGATACGTGGATAAGCAAAAACAATTGGCTAACGCCATAAGAATATTGAGTATGGATGCTGTTCAGCAGGCGAAATCTGGACACCCTGGAGCGCCGATGGGGATGGCAGACATTGCTGAAGTACTGTGGCGCAAACATCTTAACCACAATCCGACAGATCCGCATTGGATAAATCGTGATCGTTTCATACTATCGAATGGTCACGGTTCCATGCTGATTTATGCGCTTTTGCATCTCAGTGGCTATGACCTGACGATGCAAGACCTGAAAGATTTCCGTCAATTACACTCCAAAACTGCCGGCCATCCCGAGGTCAATGAGGCGCCTGGTGTCGAGACCACCACGGGTCCGCTGGGGCAAGGCTTGGCTAATGCGGTGGGTATGGCACTGGCTGAGAAAATGCTTGGAGCTCAGTTTAATCAGCAAGATATCAGCATAATCGATCATTTTACCTATGTTTTCGCCGGAGATGGCTGCTTGATGGAGGGAATTTCCCATGAGGCCTGTTCTCTTGCTGGTACCCATAATTTAGGGAAATTAATCGTTTTTTATGACGACAATGGCATTTCTATCGATGGTGAAGTGCAGGGGTGGTTCACCGAAGACATTCCGCAGCGATTTGAGTCCTATGGATGGCAGGTGATTCGAGAGGTCGATGGCCACAATGCTGCCAGCATAGATGAAGCCATAAAGCTGGCTAAACAAAATTCGTCACAGCCCACATTGATCGACTGTAAAACTGTGATCGGACAAGGGTCGCCGAATAAACAGGGCACTTCAGGCATTCATGGTGCTCCACTGGGTGATGAGGAAATTCAATTGGCGCGTGAGACATTGGGTTGGTCGCATCCTCCTTTTGAGATTCCTGATGATATTTATGCGCAGTGGGATGCAAAAACTGCCGGTCAGGCCAAACAAGCGCAGTGGGACGAGCAGATGCAGGCATATACTCAACAATATCCTCAGCAAGCAAAAGAATTATTACGACGCTGTCGCGGTGAATTACCTGAACAGTGGGCGCAACAATCTCAGCAAGCACTTGCCACTATAGTCGCGGAGGCCAAGACTGCTGCTACGCGCAAAGCCTCAGAGCGAGCACTTGAAGGTATCGGCCCATTACTACCAGAACTTACGGGAGGATCGGCTGATCTGACGGGCTCTAATAATACTTGGTGGTCAGGGTCCAAAGGCGTGGTGCCGGAGGATGCTTCAGGCAACTACATATATTACGGCGTGCGTGAATTTGCCATGTCGGCGATGATGAATGGCATGGCATTGTATGGTATCTACTTCCGAGAGGAGCGCTTAGTTATCGCA
>CAZKDD010000074.1:0-5924 GCA_964551535.1 uncultured Thiotrichales bacterium
ATTATAATCGTTTTTCTTGGATCACACACCTACCAAATGAGATGTATTCGGTATTAATACCCGTGTCTGGTTAACAAATGTTTAATCTGGATCAGAATTGATTAAATCATCAAATTCTTTTCTGCGAATATCCTCATCAAAGCGTTGCATCGTCTGGCGGAATGAGTGTTCGCGGTTATTCATATCTGGCAGCTCCCACATAATAAGTTTCTTTAAAATAGGGTATTCCTCACGACCATGAAAGCGTTCAATTAGAGCACTGGAAGTCAGCGTAGGTTCCGCCTGAATAATCGTTAATAACTCCATTAATAGTGGCACTCCCGGAGTGGTTTGAAGTTGATTGAATTGCTCTTCCGCTAAGGCATATTCCGCGAGTTGAGGCTCACGCAGCAACAAAGCGATAGCCAGACGAGTTTTAGTGTATTTAGCATTGCGTTTTTGTTGGAGAGAATTGAAATGATTGGCGTTATATAGTGGTTGGGTCTGGTGTGGAGAGTCGGTAATTGAAGCACCTACTCGTAGGTTGAGTTCTTTGAGCATCAAGTCTTTAAAGACAATTTTAGGTATTTTACTGATTAAAGGTTGCGCTAAATTAGCTAGTTTTGCTTTTCCATCGAGGGAACTGGTATCGACTTCAGCCGTTAATTTACTAAAAAAGTACTCTGATAATGGCAGGGCTTGTTCAAGATGACTTTGAAATGCTGGTTGTCCGGCTGAGCGAATGAGAGAGTCTGGATCTTCTCCCTGTGGCATAAAGGCGAAGCGGATATCAATGCCGTCTTTATATTCCGGTAGAATTTGCTCTAAGGCTTTCCAGGCAGCATCTTTCCCCGCCCTATCACCATCAAAACAGAAGATTAAATTAGAGGTATAGCGCAATAAGTTGCGTATGTTTTGACTGGTAGTGGCGGTTCCCAGTGTGGCGATGGCATTGTTCACACCATGTTGAGCCAGTGCAACTACATCCATATAACCCTCAACAATCAGTAGTGACTTGATTTTACCTAGGGCCTGACGAGCTTCGTAGAGTCCATACAATGTGCTGCCCTTGTGAAACAAATCCGTTTCGGGACTGTTGATATATTTAGGCACGCTACCATCAATTTCGCGGCCACCAAAAGCGATGACTCGACCTCGTGGATCTTTAATGGGGAACATAATTCGATGGCGAAAGCGATCATATACTTTGCTGGGAGATTTCTCAGTCAATAAGCCGGCTTTAATCAGGGCGACTGATTTTATATCCAGTTGACTTCTGAGGTTGTCGAAACCGGGTGGAGCAAAGCCAATATTAAAGCGTTGTGAAATTTCACCCGTAATTCCACGGGATTTTAAGTACTCAATGGCCTCGGGGTGTTTTCTTAGCTGCTGTTGATAATAACGGTTTGTGGATTCGAGCGCTGCGTATATGTCTGACAAGCCATCATTTTTTTGACTGCCTTTTTCATAGCTGACTTCTAGCCCCAGGCGTTGAGCTAATACTTCTATAGTCTCCACAAACTCTAGCCCTTCATGCTCCATCAAAAAACCGATGGCGGTGCCATGAGCACCACAACCAAAACAATGATAAAACTGCTTCTCTCGATTGACCGTAAAAGAAGGCGTTTTCTCGCCATGAAAAGGACAGCACGCAGTGTACTCTTTGCCCTTGGGCTTGAGATCTATATAGCTGTCAATGAGGTCAACGATATCGGTTTGGTTGACCACCTGATCAATAAAGGATTGTGGGATTTTACCCGCCATAGTGAGTCACTAGAATATTCGAGGATATCCATAGAGGCTACTGGAAGCGCCTAAGTTGTCAATAGTTGAATCTAAGTGTTTGTAATTAATGCTAATAAGATGACTAGGCTGATGAACAATGCAGTCAAAATAATGATCGCCTTTTTTGATGAAAATCCACTCAATAAAACCTTTTTCTGTGGAGTAGTCAGTGAATGTGAATCACCCTCGCTGGTTGATAGGGTGTATTTTTGCTGCAAATAGCGGGCACCGTGAGTATGTATTTGGTTGAAATTGCCTTGTGATTTTTTATAGATAGCCTCACATTGATGCGTATCCAATAGGCTCTGTGGAGATTGATCAGAAGCTAACATGCACTGGTGGATACGATAGTGAACATAACTCATGGTTTGCTGAAGATTTAATGAGCGAATGTTAATTTGCAGATGATTACAGTCATAAGACGCGTGGTTATCTAACTGAATCAAACTTAATTTTAGCGGTGCTTCACCTGAGAAAATAAAAAATAAGGCATTAGGATGCATTTCATCAAGTCGACTTTTGAGTCCAAATAGTTGCATTAAACATGAATCTTCCATGTTATGCGCATCATCAATCATTAATAAACATTTTGGATGCTTTTCAAAGACACAGATCAGATGATTCTCAATGCTCAGATTTGAATCCGCTTGTGGAGATGCATCCAGCGACCATTTGGCCTGCATTTTTTGACATAGTTGCTCAAAGTTGAGTGTGTCAGTGGCGCGGACAGCACAAGTCTGAAATTGTGGATGTGTGAGTTGTAATATTTTGCGCAGAAAAGTGGTTTTGCCTGAGCCCTGTTCAGCAAGTAATACAATGGGTTGGTTACTTCGTGTGAGTGATTGCACAATAACATTCAGTGTCATCTCGAGTATGCTGTCTGTATAGAGGCAGTCGGCATCTACATGGGCTGAAAAAGGATTGCATTGCAAACCGAGGGCAGCCAACTGTTGTTGGGTTAACACGGCTGTTTGATTCGGTTGACTCATTACCTAATGGTCAGTTTTGAGACGTTGAAATTGAGCTTGGGCATAGCGATCCGTCATGCCCGCAATATAATCTGAGATAACGCGTGCGTAGCCATCAATGCCCTGACTTTCTCTCTTATGAAGAGCCTTTTGTTGATGTTTTTGCGGAAGTAAAGTGCTGTCATTAAAAAAGCCTTCAAATAAGGTATTTATAATCGTTTTTGCATTCATGCTCATGGCTGCTACCTGCTCATGTTGATAGAGATTAGTGTGTAAAAACGATTTGAGTTCGATGATCTGGGTTTTCGTTTCTTCACTGAAGCTTACTAAGGGTTTTTTACTATTACGCACATCGTCTATGGTGTTAATGCCTTGCTGTGTGATGTTGTTCTGGGTGGTCGCAATCAAATCGTTGACACAACAATCGATCATGTTGCGAATCACAGTTTGTGCTTTTCGTTTATCAGATAGTTCGGGGTATTGATTTTCAACACTCTCGAAGTGCGAGGCAAATAAGCTACAGTCCCTGAGTTGTCGTATCGAGATCAGACCTGAGCGTAAGCCATCATCAACATCATGATTGTTGTAAGCGATTTCATCCGCAATATTGGTGAGTTGTGCTTCTAGACTGGGTTGAGTCCTGTCTATAAAACGCTGTCCTAGTGCTCCCATATGACGTGCATTTTTTAGTGAGCAGTGTTTGAGTATTCCCTCACGAGTGTCAAACATAAGATTTAATCCGTCGAATTGTGGATACTTCTCTTCCAAGTGATCCACTACGCGCAAGGATTGAAAATTATGTTCAAATCCGCCATATTCGCGCATGCACTGGTTGAGCGCATCCTGCCCAGCATGTCCAAAAGGTGTGTGACCTACATCATGAGCTAGAGCGATGGCTTCAGTGAGATCTTCATTGAGGTTAAGGGCGCGAGCAATGGAGCGCGCTATCTGGGCAACTTCCAGAGAGTGTGTCAAACGGGTACGGTACAAGTCACCTTCATGATTGATAAATACTTGAGTTTTGTATTCTAAGCGTCGGAATGCAGTGCAATGAATGACACGGTCTCGGTCTCTTTGAAACTCTGAGCGAGTATTGCAGGAGGGTTCAGAAGTATCTCTACCTAATGATTGTTGTTGAGTGACTGCATACGATGCGAGGGTTTGGAATTGCATATCATTAATTACGAGATGAGGCTGCGTCAGTCAAGGTAGATAACAATAGCGTTTGATCATATTCGTGAGTCATGACGGCTTCACCAATTGCTTTAAGTAAAATAAGATTGAGTTTACCTGCTTGTACTTTTTTATCTAATGCCATCATTTCAAGCATTTGATATGCATTGAGTTGTTTAGGTAGATCGACTGGCAGATTTGCGCTTTGTAACACTCGTCTTATTCTTGCGACATCATCTTCATTTAGCCACCCTAAGCGCGCTGAAAATTCAGCCGCTAATGCCATACCACAGGCGACCGCTTCACCATGTAACCAGTTGCCATAACCCATTCCCGTCTCGATAGCATGGCCAAAGGTATGGCCCAAATTTAATAGCGCGCGACGACCACTTTTTTCCTGTTCATCACTGGCGACAATATCAGCCTTGCATTGACATGAGGTTTGTATGGCGTGAGTTACAGCTGCAGTATCCAGTTGCATAAGCTGGTTGATGTTTTCCTCTAACCAAATAAAAAATTCTTTATCAGCCAATAAACCATATTTTATGACCTCAGCTATACCTGCACTTAGCTCGCGTGCAGGTAAACTTCGTAAGGTATTGATATCTGCTAGCACACACTGAGGTTGATAAAATGCCCCTATCATATTTTTCCCTAGCGCGTGGTTCACACCGGTTTTACCACCGACGGATGAGTCAACTTGCGATAATAATGTGGTTGGGACTTGAATGAAGTCGACACCACGTTGATAACATGCTGCCGCAAAACCGGAGATATCACCAATTACGCCTCCACCTAATGCCACTATGCTTGCGTCGCGCGGGCAGCGTTGCTCCAAGAGTGCATCAAAAATTTTCCCTAGAGTGACCATATTTTTATATTGCTCTCCATCTGGCAAGATAATTTCATGGCATTGAAAGGATTTGAGAGCCGTTTTTAAAGATTCTAAATACAAAGGAGCAACAGTTTCATTGCTGATAATGACTACCCGTTGGCTTTTGATATGTTGACTGATGAGATTTTTATGATTGAGTATGTCTTCTCCTATGTAGATGGGATAGGAGCGAGTATCTAATTGTACAGTGAGTGTTTGCATAGAGTGTATTAACTCAATAATTGTATCGTTGGTCCTAATTAAGCAAATTTAATCGCTTGAGCTGCTGCACGATCAAGTCGATGGAACGATTGATATTTTGTTTGTCCGTATCAATGGTGATATCAGCAAGCTGTTCGTACAAGGGATTGCGCTGTTTAGCTAATGAGCTTAGTTTAGCATGACGATCCGGCGTTTGAAGTAGTGGGCGTGATTTATCATGTGAGGTGCGCTTGAGTTGTGAGTCCACACAGGCCATTAAGTAGATGACGATATTGTCTGCATGCTTGAGAATAGAATGATTGTTGGCTTGAGTCACAATTCCTCCGCCTGTGGCAATCACCCCTGTTTCTTGTGTAAGCAGTTGTTTTAGTATTTTATGCTCACGTGAACGGAAACCGTCTTCACCTTCTAATTCAAAGATGGTGATAATTTTGACTCCGGTGCGTTCTTCCAAAAACTGATCACTGTCATAAAAAGGGCAATTCAAGCGTTTGGCAAGTCGTTTGCCTAGTGAAGATTTTCCTGCTCCCATAGGGCCAATGAGGATGATGTGTTTGCGCATAGTCTGGCATTAGGTGATTTGGCTTCATTTTAAACAAAAAATATCATCTGCGCAGGATGATTTATCAGCTGATGTAAGATTAAAGCGCCAAGTTTAATTGTTCATCGATAATTTTCGGTGTCATGAAGATCAACAGCTCTTTTTTGTTGTTGTTTTTGCTTTCATTTCTAAACAGTTTGCCAGCAATGGGCAGATCTCAGGAAGTGAGTAGCTAGCGATATGGTCAATCCGATATCGCTGTTTATGGGCCGACAGTTGTAACGCTCTGACACGGCTATTGCTGATATCTATGCCCAGAGTGGGTTCCATGGAGCGGCTGATATTAAACACAGGTTTTTCCTATAGTCATGAGTTTGTTTAG
>CAZKDD010000075.1:0-5923 GCA_964551535.1 uncultured Thiotrichales bacterium
TGTGGTACCGATAAAATTAGTCATACCATTCCTGAGGGTGACAATCGCTTACGTCATGTCTGCTCTGGCTGCGATACTATTTTTTATGAGAATCCTAAGATTGTTGCAGGTTGTGTTGCTGAGTGGGAGGGGAAAATCTTACTTTGCAAACGTGCTATCGAACCACGCTCAGGCACGTGGACATTGCCTGCTGGCTTTATGGAAAATAAAGAAACTATTCAAGAAGCTGCCGCGCGTGAAACACATGAAGAGGCAACTGCTGAGATTATTAATCAACAGATTTATATGATCTATAACTTACCTCACATCAGTCAGGTATATGTGATGTTTAAAGGTGAGGTCAAAGATGGATTGGCCAGCCCGGGGACAGAAAGTCTGGAGACTGCTTTTTATCATGAGGAAGATATTCCCTGGAATGATCTATCCTTCCCTATCATTACAGAAACTCTACAGTTGTATTTTGAAGATCGCCGCCGTGGTCAGTTTTCACTGCATACTGGAGAGATTCGGCGAGTATCACCTGAGCTGATTGAAACCACTCGATACAATACTTAGTGATATGTCAGTAAGAAAACTTCTGAGTGTCATCGAGTTGGGTGGTTACCCTGAAGCCACTCGCGTCTATCAAGACTTTGACTACCAAGTGATAACAGAATACAACACCCGCAAAGCCATTGCTTATCTGAAAAAGAATCCAGTGGATGTCATTGTGGCGGAGTTTAATTATCAACACACATTTCGTGATCGTTTGAGTAATTTAGAATCATTAATTGCCGCAGCTCAAAAAATTGATGATGTAAAGTTTATCGTCTTATATGAACAGGAATTTGAGGGCTATTTGGATAAAATTCGTCAGCAATTTACGTTCCATCTGGAACTGGTTTTCCCTATAACTGCGGATAAGATGCAAGCCGCTTTAACGACACTGACTGATTAGATCATTTGGGTTTTAGTCAAACGCTTATACTGTGAAATTACATATTGAGTCACTGTAAGTTCATAAACAACCGAGCTCACAAACAACTAAGCCCATTAGCAATCGAGTTTAAGCATCTCTATCGGGTATCAATTGGCTCTCCAGTCTTTTGATAGCATCTTTGAGCAGCAGTTTTTTCTTTTTCAGTCGTTTTAACTGTAAATGATCCACATAGTTAGACTGTGAAAGGGCATGGATGGAGTCATCTAGGTCTCTATGATCAATGCGCAGTTGCATAAGGGTTTGAACAATAGCGATCTGCTCATCATTTCCAGACATTACTGTTTTTTTGCTCCACCTAGGCAAGGTGGTGAAGGTCTTACTGCGCCATTTTTATCGATCCACTCTTGTGGTGAGTAGGTATGCATAGAGAGCGCGTGCACGGGCCCATTCAGTTCTTCTTGCAGTAGCTTATTGATCAGACGATGGCGTGCCACTAACATTTTACCCTCAAACTCAGCACTCACTATGGTGAGCTTAAAATGTGACTCAGAACCCGGTGCAACATTATGTTGATGACTTTCATTGACGACTTCTAGATACTCGGGGTGAATGTTGTCAGTAATTTTTGACTCTATGGCATTTTGTACTTTCATAATCAGCAGTGTTTGAATTAAGGTCTTTACTGTGCGCAATCAAGATTCAATATTGAGAAACTTGAGCGTATTGTTGTAAGTATGATGGCATAACTGATCAAAGTCATCCCCGCGATGATGGGCGATGTGCTGGGCAATGTGAGGCAGGAAACTGGGTTCATTGCGATTATCTTTAGGGCGCGGCCGATAGGTTCGTGGGATCAAATAAGGCGCATCAGTCTCTATCATGAGACGATCTTGTGGAATTAACTTCACCAGATCGTGCAAGTGTGTACCTCTTCGCTCATCACAAATCCAGCCGGTGATGCCAATATACAGATCCATTTCGATGTATCTCTCAAGCGCTGTACGCGAGCCGGTAAAACAATGCACTACCGTCGGTCCAAGTGCTTGTTGATACTCTTTTAGAATGGCATAGAAATCTTCATGTGCATCACGCTCATGTAAAAACAGTGGTTTTTTTAATGCTATAGCCAGTTCGATTTGTTGCCGAAAAGCGTGATCTTGCTGTTGGTGAGAAGAAAAGTTTCGATGATAATCTAGTCCGGCTTCGCCGATGGCTTTAACACGCTCTGAATGCGCTAGTTGAGTGAGCACCTCCAGTGTGTTTGCTTGCCAACTTTTAGCGCAATGCGGGTGTACGCCGACAGTGGCATACATGCCTGCTTGATGCTGCTGGGCAAGTTCAACAGCCAAGCGGCTATCATCTTGATCTGAGCCGCTGACAAGAAAATGTGTGACACCTGCCTGTTGAGCACGCTCCAGTAGCGCTTGTTCATCTGCTCGAAATTTAGAGCTAGTGAAATTAAAGCATAAATCAAATAATTGCATTAACAGTCTTTTTTCGTTGGTCTGCTCAGGAGTCTTCTTGTTCGCTTTGTTGTGCTTCTTGCTGAGCGGCTTTTATGGCTAAACAAGATTTGCAAATTTCATGTTCATCCTCCTTAAGGATGAGCTGACAATCAATACATAAATTAAAGTGTTGTGCTGCAAGCTCGTGGTTGATAGACACGCGATCATCAAATACAAAACAATTACCATGCCAGTGAGCGCCTTTGGTTTGTCTCAGGTATTCAATAATGCCGCCATGTAGTTGATAGATATTATCCAAGCCTTGTTTTTCAAGATAAGGTCCAGCTTTTTCACAACGTATGCCGCCAGTACAAAATGTGACTATAGGTTTGTCTTTGGGCAGTCCTTGAATTTGTTCATCTTTAGTTTGTAATTTTCTGAAGCGACGCAAGTCCAACTGTGTGGCGCTATCAAACGTACCCAACTGAAATTCAAAATCATTACGCATGTCGAGCAATATAAAATCACGCCCTTCATCTAACCACTGCTTTAACTCTTGTGGCGCTAGGTATTGATGATCAAAGTCTCCGACTTTGATTGTAGGGTCCTCAATCGGGACTAATTCAGTTCTGGTTTTTATGGTCATTTTTCTGTACGGCATTTGAGTGCTGTACAGTTCATGAAAGCGAATGTTTTGGAATGCTGTATGCTCTTGCAAGCGACGGCGAAAAGTTTGTATTTCCAAGATATTACCAGACAAGCCGATATTGACGCCTTCACTGGCTATGTAGATTGAGCCCATTACAGCAAGGTCTGCACACAGACTATTAAAATCCTTGAGGGTTTGATCAGGATTATCGATAGGCGTGAAACGATAGCCGGATATATTTATGAAGAAAGGCGGGTGGTTTATCATCACTTAAATATTTGTTTCAAAGTTATATTTTGTCAGTACACTCGATATCATTCTGGTGTTAAATCAATGCGGGTGGATGTTAAATTAACGTGGTTAAGTTAGCATGGCGCCGCGTTAGACTTTATTTATTGGGTTTACTAAGTTCGTCAGGATTCAACCACAGTGAAACATTGTTCAAACTAGTTGAGTTGGCGTCGAGCAACATAGACTACGTCAATTAAATGGACTTGCATCAGTGTCGGTGAATACATGACCTAGTGTGTGATCTGCGAAATAAGTAGTTGATCACAAGTGTGTAATGATGACTTGAGTGCGTAGGCTAAATTTGCTCAATAAAAAACCCGTAACAGATACAATAATAACCTAATAAGATCGATCACAACAGGCTGACTATGAGAGACGGACAACCCCAAGCAATATATCTAAAAGACTATCAAGCACCCAGTCATCTAATCGATACGGTGGCTCTACGATTTGAAATATTTCCTGATAGAACCTATGTTCATGCAACGCTGCACATGCGTGTCAATCCAGAGTTTCATAGTGATGGTCAGCAAACGTCAACAGATCTTCAACTCAATGGTGAGTTATTAGAGTTGCAAGCCATAAGTATTGATGGTCGAGATTTGGCGCAGCATGAGTATGTGTTAGATGCAGAGAGCCTACGCATTGCAGCAACCCCACAGCAATTTGAATTATCCACTCGTGTGCAAATAGACCCAGCAAAAAATACTGCATTGGAAGGATTGTATTTGTCGTCGGGAAATTACTGCACCCAGTGTGAGGCAGAAGGTTTCCGCAAGATTACTTATTTCTTAGATCGCCCAGATGTGATGGCGGTTTTTTCAGTGCGAATAGAAGGTGATAAAGCCAGCCTGCCTGTGTTGTTGTCAAACGGCAATCGTGGACACAGCGGCGAATTAGATAATGGCCGCCATTTTGTTGAATGGCATGATCCTTTTCCCAAGCCCTGTTATCTATTTGCTCTAGTGGCGGGGGATTTGAGCTGCTGCAAGAGTTCTTATACTACCCTCAGCGGGCGTGAAGTCAGTATCGAGATCTATACTGAAGCCCACAATGCAGACAAGTGCGATCATGCAATTGCCTCCTTACAAAAAGCCATGCAGTGGGATGAGCAAACTTATGGACTGGAATACGATTTAGACGCTTACATGATAGTCGCGGTGGACGATTTCAATATGGGAGCCATGGAAAATAAGGGTTTGAATGTGTTCAACTCTAAGTGTGTTTTGGCCAGCCCGGCGACTGCTACAGATGCGGATTATATGACGGTAGAAGCGGTGATCGCACATGAGTATTTCCATAACTGGACAGGTAACCGCGTGACCTGTCGTGATTGGTTTCAATTAAGTTTAAAAGAGGGCTTGACGGTATTTCGAGATCAAGAATTTACCTCTGATGTCACTTCGCGCTCGGTTAAGCGCATACAAGATGTGCGTTATTTGCGAGCGTATCAATTTGCCGAAGATGCAGGCCCAATGACACATCCGATTCGCCCCGCCTCTTATGTAGAAATTAATAACTTTTATACACTCACAGTGTATGAAAAAGGGGCGGAAGTAGTGCGCATGTATCAAACTCTTTTGGGTAAAGAAGGGTTTAAAAAAGGGCTGGCGCGTTATTTTGAAAAGCATGATGGACAAGCAGTGACGACTGATGATTTTGCAACCGCTATGGCAGAGGCCAATCAGTATCAATTGGGTAATTTTTTGAATTGGTATTCGCAGAGTGGTACGCCAACTCTCAAAGTAGAAACTCAGTGGAATCAAGACCGTCAAGAATACATAGTCGAGATTACTCAACAGATTCCCACGCACGCGCATCAACCTGATCCTCAACCGTATTTGATTCCAGTATCCATTGCCTTATTTGATGCCGAGGGACAAGCTATGACGCTGCGCCTGAAAGGTGGCACTCAAGGTGAGGAGAATTGCATGATGTTGACACTCTCAGAGGAAACTCAAAGTTTCGTATTTGAGGATATCCAAAGTTTGCCAGTGCCATCATTCTTGCAGAATTTTTCTGCCCCTGTGAAGTTGGATTATGACTATAGTTTTGAAGACACCGCATTTTTGATGGCGCATGAACAAGATGCGTTTAACCGTTGGGATGCAGGTCAACGTTTCGCCACTGAGTGGATGCTAAATGCGGTGGTCGATCAACTCACAGGTAAGCCGCTCGCGAGTGCTGATGCTTACATACAAGCGCTGCGGGTAAATCTTAATGATACCAACCTCGATGCCGCTTTTATTGCTGAAATGTTGGTGATGCCCAGTGAATCTTACTTGGCGGAATTTATGCAGCCAGTGGAAGTGGATGTGGTTTATCAGGTCAGAAAACATCTAATTAAACAAATTGCGGCTGGCTTGGAAACTCAGCTATTAGCTTTGTACCATGAGAATCGTGTCAGTGATGAATATCAATATAGCGCTCAACACATGGGTCAACGACGCTTATCAGCGGTGTGTTTGAGTTACTTAAATAGTCTCGACAAGCCAGAGTATGTTGAATTGGCCAAAATTCAGTATCAACAAGCAGATAACATGACCGATATGATGTCAACACTCGAAGCGATAAATGACAGTGAAACAGCTCTGCGCATGGAATTGGTTGAGGATTTTG
>CAZKDD010000076.1:0-5917 GCA_964551535.1 uncultured Thiotrichales bacterium
TTCTGAAGCTTACATGATAGAAAAAGGAAAAATATCTTATCCAGTGAAAGGAGCGACTTTGATTGGTGATGGACCTGATGTACTCACGCGTGTGAGTATGATCGGCAATGATTTGTCATTGGACTCTGGTATAGGCACCTGTGGAAAAGATGGTCAGAGTGTTCCTGTCGGTGTGGGACAACCGACACTTAGGGTCGATGGTATTACTGTTGGAGGCACACAAGCGTAAATATGACAACTCAATCACAGACAGCTGACATACTCGAGCAGTTACCAGAGGCACTCAGTTATGCACAATCACGTGGTGCAGATCAGGCTGAGGTTATGGCAAGTAATGATAAAGGATTCTCTGTAACTGCACGTCTAGGTGAAGTAGAAACTTGTGAGTATCATAATCAACGTTCGCTTGCCGTCACAGTGTATCGTGGTAAGGCCAAGGGTTCAGCAAGCACCAATGATATTAAGCCTGAGGCAATTTTCAAAACTATAGATGCAGCGCTAAATATTGCTAGTTTTACCGCAGAAGATGATTGCTCTGGGTTGGCTGATGCAGCGTTAATGGCGAAGGAATATCCACATTTAGAGATGGATCATCCATGGGACATGGATGCTGAGCGAGGTTTAGAAACTGCAATTACCTGTGAGGCTGTAGCTCGTGATCATAAGGATATCGTTAATTCTGAGGGAGCCTCAATAAGTAGTATTCGATCACATATAGCTTATGCAAACTCTCATGGTTTCTTGGGTGATTATTTCAGTACTCGTCATAGTTTGAGTTGTTCGGTAGTTGCTGCAGATGAGCATGGTATGCAAAGAGATTATTGGTATTCTCTCAATCGTCAGGGAGAGTTACTTGATTCGCCAGAGTTTGTCGGTGAGAAAGCGCGTGAGCGGTCACTGCGACGATTAGCTGCGCGTAGTCTGAAAACTTGTCAGGTGCCGGTATTATTTGAACCCAATATTGCGCGTTCTATTGTGGGTCATTTTTTATCGGCAATAAGTGGCGCTGCGATTTATCGAAATGCCTCATTTTTGACGGATTCCCTCGATAAAAAAATATTCCCAGAATGGCTGTGCATACAAGAAGATCCACATGTGATGGCAGGACTGGCTAGCACTCCCTTTGACAATGAAGGAGTGCAAACACATGCTCGTAATCTTGTTGAGTCTGGAGTATTGATGGGATATCTACTCAGTAGTTACTCAGCGCGTAAACTAAATATGCAAACCACTGGTAACGCGGGTGGAACACATAACATATTTGTTAACAACACTGGCCAGGACTTTCCTGCATTACTTAAAGAACTGAATACTGGGCTCCTGGTGACAGAGCTTATCGGACATGGGATAAATAACGTCACTGGTGATTATTCTCGCGGTGCCAGTGGTTTCTGGGTGGAGAATGGTCAGATTCAATACCCTGTGCAGGAAATAACAATAGCAGGTCAACTGCAAGAGATGTTTGAAAATATAGTGGCTGTAGGGACTGATATAGATACTAATGGTAGCGTGCAGTGTGGCTCTATTTTGATTGATAATATGATGGTCGCTGGGGAATGATAGATAGCCAGACTAGATGAGCGTTGATTTTGATCTAAGTGATTGTCCAGCGGTAAGTCTACTCAAACTATAGAAATCAAGCTATTAGTTAGGACATGAAATTTAATGCAGTGAGCTTTCAACTAGATTCACTGCATATTGAATTTTTCCATTCTCAAGGTGCTCGATTTTAAGAGGTAAGCCATAAACATTTGCGTCTGCCCATATCTTATAGGAGGCATCCCCTCGTTTACGCTCAATGACTGTGCAATTACGTGCACCATATACCGTGTCTAAAACGGCGTCATCGTGTCGGATGATGAGATAGTCTTTGAGCTTAGCTTTACTGATAGCAGTGACGCTAGTTTTATTTGGGATTTTACTGATGTTTGACATCAGCGAAAGCTGTAAGGTGAATAGATCTAGACTGTATTTGTGTATAGTTTCATTTAATACTCTGTCCTTATATGTAGCACGCACATGATTTTTATGCCAAGTATAGGTGACGCGCTCACTTTTATTTTCAGAACCCGATACCTTGATGCGTTCGTACAAGACGGGGCGAATATTATCCTCTATCAGTTGTAAGTAGCTAGTTTCCGACATGTTTTGACCGCCGCTGATTAGAGCTGCTAGGCCTTTTGTTTTAGCCTTTGATGAGTAAATCCATCCACTCTGAGCATTTTTTGCAAGAGCGACTTTAGTTTCACCTAGGCTCATGCCATTCATTTGTATTTCATATTTAGCAGAGAACTCAGGTGGGATGTTGTGTTCATGAATAGAGAGCTGTGATGTATCAGCGGTTGCTAGGGGGGATAGTAATGCGCCTATGATGGTCATCATGATTGGTGGCATCAGGCGAGCAGGAATTCTCATCGAGGCACATCTATGTGGATATTTCATCGAGTCGCAAAGGTTGTGTGAGTGCTTGGCCTTGATAATACGCCACCTCATTTTCGCATTTAATTGTGCCATCGCATAACCATTGAATACATAGAGGGTAAATTATATGTTCTTTTTTCAATACCCGTTGAGCAAGAGATTGTGCATCATCATTGGCAAGAATTGGTTCATGTGCCTGTATGACAAGAGGACCGCCGTCGAGTTCTGCTGTGGCAAAATGCACACTACAACCATGTTCCTTATGCTGGTGATCAAGTGCGCGCTGGTGAGTATGTAAACCACGAAAATGGGGCAATAGAGAAGGGTGTATATTGAGAATGCGGCCCGGGTAATTTTGAATGAATCCATCCTCAAGCACTCTCATGAATCCTGCTAGACAAACGAGATTCACTTCATATTGATCAAATACTTGTATTAATGCCTGTTCAAAGCTGGCTCTATTAGGGTAATTGGTGTGTTCGACAACATGATTTGGAATGCCAGCTTGTTGTGCACGTTCGAGTGCGTAAGCTGATGGTGTATTACTAATGACACAACTAATGATTGCATCGTGATTATTTTTATTGTGAATCTGATCAATGATAGATTGCAGATTAGTTCCACCACCAGACACTAGTACGCCGATTTTATTTTTCATAATCGTTTTTAAATGTAACGTACCTGAGCTTGATCAGATGAAGGTTTGATGACGCCAATCACGTTGCTATCTATTTGATGTTCTTTGGCAATATTGATAATGGTATCTTGTTGTTTTGGTGCTACCACCACAATCATTCCAATACCGGAGTTGAATACACGCAACATTTCCTCATTTGTGATATCTCCTTGAGTTTGTATCCAATCAAAAATAGGCAGACGTTGCCAACTATTTAGATCAATTTCAGCGCCTAGGTGATCCGGTAATATGCGTGGGAGGTTTTCAGTAATGCCGCCTCCAGTTACATGACAGAGCCCGTGTATTTCAGACTGTTCAATCATATCAAGCACAGGTTTAACATAAATTTTTGTGGGTGTGAGTAGCGTCTCTCCCAGTGTGGTCCCGTTGAAAGTTTGTCCTAGATCAGCTTTAGAAATTTCTATGATTTTATTGACGAGGGAAAATCCATTAGAGTGAACACCACTTGAGTGAAGTCCGATAACGACATCATTAGCTTGTATAGTTTGGCCAGTAATAAGTCGTGATTTTTCTGCTACAGCCACACAAAATCCAGCTAGATCATATTCTCCGTCGGCATACATTCCAGGCATTTCTGCGGTTTCTCCGCCGATCAGTGCGGCACCGGCTAATTTGCATCCCTTGGCGATGCCAGCGATGACCTCAGCGCTTACCTCAACTTCTAATTTACCTGTGGCGAAGTAATCCAAGAAAAATAGTGGTTCCGCTCCCTGCACGATGACATCGTTGACACACATTGCCACCAGATCAATTCCAATAGTGCTATGTTGATTAAGTTGATGAGCTAACTTGAGCTTGGTGCCGACGCCATCTGTACCTGACACCAATACTGGTTCCTGATAGTTCTTGTTGGCCAACTCAAAGAGTCCACCAAAGCCACCAAGGTCAGAAATTACCCCTTCACGATGAGTGCTTTTCACAGCACTTTTGATTTTTTCTATGAGTGTATTGCCCGCATCGATATCAACGCCGGCATCTTTGTATGTGAGTCCCATGAGTATGTACTTTTTTCAGGTAAATTTAATAGAATTAGAGAGTTATACAATTGCATATACATGTATCAGTGTACTACTTAATCACACTTTGTTGTGCTATCTTAACGCATAATACAATACTAACACTGCAGCGCTGTTTGCGCTCGAATGCAGGTCGTCACTCAGGAGTGTTTATTATATGATTCCAGCCACTTATATCCCAAATTTAATAACCTGTGCTCGAATTATTGCCGTCCCATTTTTTGTTTGGTTGTTGATTGATCATCAATACGAACGCGCACTGTTGTTGTTGTTACTGATGGGCTTATCAGACGCATTGGATGGTTTTTTAGCGCGTTGTTATGGTTGGAAAACAACATTAGGCTCCTATCTTGATCCAATTGCAGATAAGGTCATGTTGCTGGTTGTTTATGTGGCTTTTGCATTCCTCGGATGGGTGCCCTGGTGGTTAACAGCAGTTGTTGTTGCACGAGATGCTATTCTGATGACAGGTGCGGTGTATTATCACTATTCCACATCTCAATTAAAGATGGAGCCTTCGAGCATTAGTAAGATCAACACCTTTGTGCAAATCATTCTGGCAATTACTTTGGTATACCAGCAAGTTACTCAGCTTCATCCATTTATCCTTAATATGCTGATGACATTAGTGGTTTACACTACAATTATTAGCGGTTATCAATATGTTACACAATGGTACGCTCGTGCTGAGAAGATACAGATTAATAATATCAGTCAGCGTTGATCATTAACTTTAATAGGTGGTGATAGTTACTCACTTGTTGTTTCTTTTTGATATTACTACTTGATAGTTCTACTGCTGATGGTGACTTGTCAACGAGCGCTACTGCACAAGGTTGCTGTACAGTGATCAGTATTCATCTTCATGTATGTACTATTAACAAATATCTTCATAGATTATTAGTATGAATCCCATAAATACCCAGCAGCTACTGAACTTATCACTTGATCCTGAAAACACTTTTAATAATTTTTATGCTGCAGATACTAGCCTGCTGGCTTTGCTGGAGAACGCGGTCGCTAATCAATACGTAGAGCCACAGGTATATTTATGGGGTTCAGCCAGTAGTGGGAAAACCCATCTGCTGCAAGCAATATGTCGTTCAGCCTTGGAGTATGAAAGACGAGCTATATATTTGCCATTACAAGATTGTTTGCAGTACGGGCCAGATTGTTTAAGTGATTTGAACAGTCTAGATTTGGTTTGCCTAGATGATATACATCATATTCAACAGCAAGCCGATTGGGAGTTGGCTTTATTTAATTTAATTAATCAACTACGTGCTAGTTCAACAACATTAGTACTATCTTCACGAAGTACACCTAATGAAAGTGTTTTTGAGTTGCCTGATTTAGCTTCCAGACTAGTTTGGGGGCCGGTCTATAAGCTAATGAGTTTAAATGAGCATGAGCTTGAAGAGGCAATGATATTACAGGCTGAATCAAGAGGGTTGAAACTTACACGAGAAATTATTCAATATCTTTTGACACATTATTCAAGAGATCTTAAAAATTTAATTACATTGTTGGAAAATATCAATCAAGCATCATTGCGTGAACACAGAAAGATCACTATTCCTTTTATTAAGCAGGTGTGTCCTCTTTAACTGCCTGACTGCGCACATGCATTACAGCGGAAATAAATAAGCTTAGACTGCAGATGATTTGAATCACGCCGAGTGGAAATTGCGTTTCACTAACAATATTCCATATGCCGTAGATAAAATATAACCACACAAACAATGTCACCCATTTGAAAGTATAGAGTCGGTCATGTAAGAGA
>CAZKDD010000077.1:0-5880 GCA_964551535.1 uncultured Thiotrichales bacterium
TAGGTGCTGCCTTTTTCTTAGCAGTCTTACGCTTAGGTGCTGCCTTTTTCTTAGCGGCTGCCTTCTTGGCAGTTTTGCGTTTAGGTGCAGCTTTTGTGGTGGTAGTTTTACGCTTAGCAGTTGTTGATTTTTTCACTGCTTTACGCTTTGCAGGTGCTTTACGTTTCTTAGTGGTGCGCTTGATGGCCATCTAAAAATTCCTCCAAACTATTACATTTAGTTTTTTGACATTGCCGAGTATAAACAAAGAAATAAAAAATACTAGTTTATTTTTTATTGTTTGGTTGTTTTTGAAATTGTCATGCAATGTTTTTTATAAAAAAACATATTAACTTTAGTTAATAAATATTTTTAATGAAGGTTGTTTATATGATTGTGAGCGTGTTTACGCTTTAGATATTTTTTTAAAAGCAACTGATTAATAATGATTGAAAGCATTAAATTTTTTTATCAAATATGCGTAATAGTCGCTATTAATGCGGGTTTTAGTAAAGCACGACTTAACAGATGAGGGATTTTTTTACTATGTATGTTCAGAGTAAATATAAAAATTCTTATTTTTTTATAAATAGACATCGCATGGCGATGGTGCTGCTTTGTCGCTAATCGAATTATTTTTGCCTAGGTGTTGTTGCGTTGAATTGTTTTTACTTTGTCGATAATTATTTTTTATTTTATTGGTATAAAAGCCTATTTATGAACTATTTGGGTGCTGATTCCAATGCAAGGATGTAATCCCAGTGCTCTTTAGAAACCGGCATAATAGACAGACGATTGCCTTTTTGCAGTAATTGCATGCCTTCTAGTTTTTTATGGGTCTTTAATTCTTGCAAGGTAATGGTACGTTTTAATTTGCGCTTGTATTTCACATCAACCATGATCCAGCGTGGATTATCAGGATCGCTTTTCGGATCGTAATGTTTATCTTTCTTATCAAAAGCTGTGTGGTCGGGATAACCCTCTCTATGAATAGTCATTAAACCAACGATACCGATGTCATCACAATTTGAATGATATAAAAATGCGAGATCATTCTTTTTCATCTGATCACGCATCATATTTCTCGCTTGATAGTTTCTTACTCCATCCCAATGTTCTGTCTTGTCACGTTTTAAATCTTCGATACCATATTCACTGGGTTCTGATTTCATTAGCCAATATTGCATAAAAATTCTCACTAGATTGTGGGTGATTATTGGGAGGACGGAAGAGAGTATAGCGCTCCGTGATACCGTGGAGGTCGTTTACCTTGAACCAAAGGTTCAAGTGGGTTCGCTGTAAATAACTTTAGGCTACCCTGCGCGGGTTTGCACACAACTACCTAACAAGCGGCCCCGGGGTGTTTAAATAGGCTCAAGGGTATTAACAACAAGCTCACGAATATCACAGAGACTTAACTTACAGTGTACGACTTGTTATCTATAATTCCAATTGTTTTGCTGAATGGATAGCTTCTTCAACACGTTCATGTAAATTACGCAGCGTGTTGTCTATACGCTCACTTTGTCGGTCTCGATCGTGTATTTCGCTGTAAAACTCATGAATAATATTGAGAGCAGCCATAACTGCTGCGCGTTCTGGACTAATAACCTTGCCTTTATTGCGTACTTCATGAATACGTTGATTTAGGAGCGTCGCTGATTGGCGTAATGCATCCTCCTCGCCAGCAGGACAGGCAATACGGTACTCGTTATCAAGTATAGTGATGGTAATTGGCTTGTCGTTGCTCATTGCTGGGATTAGTCTTTAGGTAGAATTTAACTGCTTTGTTCGAGTGTCTTGAGACGTTGCACCATCAATTGTACACGTGCTTTCACTTCGTTCTGATAATCCACCCATTTGGACTTCTCGTCGTTGAAAGAAGTTTGCTGTGCTTTGAGTTGAGTGTTTTCACTCTTAAGTGCATTACAGGCAGCAATTAATTCATTGATTTGATGGCTGAGTCTTTTGAGTTCTTCTTCTGATGCCATATTTGTTTTGTTATCATCAGTCATTGGTAGTGCATGTGTATTAAAACAAGCACTCAATATAACAGAAAAAAACTCTCCCTGAATAGAATGTTTGACTGGGGTGGCACTATTTAATTGGGTTCCTAATCGACAACTTAAAATCACTTATGACCAACACTAGCTTATTTGAGCAAACGCAAGCAGCTCTTCAAACGGAAGAATTTGCTATCACTACACCTGAATTGCATGGATTTTTATGTGGCGTGCTGAGTATTGATATCAGCTATCCTGTACACAACTCTATCGCAGTATTAGCGCCTGATTATGAGAATGTGGTGTTATCAGAGACATTGAATGCGCAATTGAATGCTTTTTATGAGCATGTGAAATCGCAAATGATCGATCCACAGCTGCAATTAACCCTGATGATCCCTGATGATGAAGAAATAAACCTCAGCACGCGTGTGAATGCGCTGGCTGCTTGGTGTGATTGTTATCTCTATGGTTTGGCTAATGCGGGCTTGCAAGATGCCTCACAATTGCCTCAAGACACATTAGAAATTGTTCAAGATTTATCGCGTATAGCACAACTGGATGGCGCTGATACTGGTGAAGAGGAAGAAGAGCTATCCTATGTGGAGTTGATGGAATATGTACGTATGGCCGTGTTGTTGGTAGCGGAAGAGCTGCAACCCATCAAGATGACCACGGAGATCCAGTAAATGCACAAAGAGTTTGCCAAACGACGCAAAAGCCTAATGAGAATGATGGGCAATGAGGCCATTGCCATTGTGCCTGCGGCCACCGTTAAAACGCGTAATCGCGACGTAGAACACGATTATCGTCAGGACAGTGATTTTATCTACCTAACCGGATTTAATGAGCCAGAATCTGTGGCGGTGATCGTTCCTGGTCGCCCACATGGGCAATACATCTTGTTTTGTCGTGAGCGTGACATGGAGATGGAAACTTGGAATGGTCGGCGTGCAGGTCAACAGGGTGCGCGTGATGACTATGATGCAGACGATGCTTTTCCGATCAGTGATATGGATGAGATCTTGCCCGGCATACTGGAGCAAAGGTCACGGGTGTTCTACACCATGGGGGTGAACAAAACCTTTGATGACAAAGTCATCTCTTGGGTCAACAAGATACGCGGTAAAGGCCGAGGTGGTGCCCATGCGCCTCATGAATTTGTAGCACTTGAACATCTGTTACATGATTTGCGTTTGTTTAAGTCCAGTTATGAAATCACGCAAATGAAAAAAGCTGCCAAGGTGGCTATCGCTGGACACAAGCGTGCGATGCAACGCTGCCAGCCCGGTATGTATGAGTACGAAGTCGAAGCGGAATTACTTTACGAATTTAAAAAAGCTGGATGTGGCACGGCTTATCCGTCGATTGTAGGCGGCGGTGAAAATGGCTGTATTTTGCATTACACAGAGAATAATCAAGTCCTCAATGATGGCGATCTATTGTTAATTGATGCCGGTGCGGAATATCAAGGCTATGCCAGTGATATCACGCGCACTTTTCCTGTCAATGGTACATTCAGTGAGGCGCAAGCGGAGTTGTATCAGTTGGTGTTGGATGCGCAAACCGCAGCCATTGCAGCGGTGCAACCCGGTAACCATTGGGATGAGCCGCATGTGGCTGCGGTAAAAGTATTGACCAAAGGCATGGTTAAGCTGGGCATTTTAAAAGGGCGTCCAGCCCAACTCATCAAAGACGGTGCCTATCGCCAATTCTACATGCACAGAACAGGTCATTGGCTCGGTTCAGACGTGCATGATGTCGGTGACTATAAAGTCGCGGAACAATGGCGTTTATTTGAGCCTGGCATGGTACTTACGGTCGAGCCGGGGATTTATATTGCTGATAAGTCACGCGGTGTGCCTAAGCGTTATTGGAATACTGGCATTAGAATTGAAGATGATGTCAGGGTCACGCGTACTGGACACGAAGTGATAACCAGTGGCATGGTCAAAGAAATGGCAGATATCGAACAGCTAATGGCCAGTGGTCGCAAATAATCATGGCGGAGCAAACTTATGACTGCGTGATCGTGGGCGGTGGCTTAGTGGGCATGTCGCTGGCTTCTGCATTGGCCGATAGCGCTTATAAAATTCTTTTACTCGAGCAAAACAATGCTGCCCCCATTCATAACAATGTGCTCGATCTGCGCACTACCGGGTTAACGCGTAGTTCTGAAAAAGTGCTCACCCAAGCGGGTTTATGGCAAGCGATCCAACCCCATGTCACACCCATAGAGCGTCTGGATATCTCTGAACAAGGGAATTTTGGGGGTGCCAGAATCGATGCCAATGAACATCAATTATCACCCATTGGTTACATGATGCCGAATGATCAACTGATGTCGATATTGAGTCAGCATGTGACCGAGCAGAACAACCTAACGGTTTGGTCACCGGCTAAATTAACCGCCTTAAACAAGCGTGAACGTGGTTATCAGTTAATAGTGGACATTGATGGTCAACAACAAACTGTGCAGGCCAACTTATTGGTGGGTGCAGACGGTGCACGCTCACAAGTGAGAAACTTATTGCACATTGGTTTCGATCATAAAGATTATCAACAGACCGCTATCATCAGCATGGTACGGCCAGAAAAAGCGCACAATAATATTGCTTACGAGCGCTTTACTGCCCACGGACCGTTGGCCGTGTTGCCGGTGCAAGAGCAATGTTGTGCATTGATATGGACGCAACCTACCGATGCTAGCCAATCCTATTTAGACATGGACGATGACAATTTCTTGCGTGCTCTACAAAAAGCTTTTGGGTATCGTTTGGGGCGCTTTCTAGCGGTGGGTAAACGCAGTGCCTATCCATTGTCTCTTACTGTCAGCCAAGCCCTCACAGAAGCCGATGCAGTATTGATTGGAAATGCGGCACAATCTGTTCACCCTGTCGCTGCACAAGGATTTAATTTAGGCCTGCGTGATGTGCAAACGCTGGTCAATCACTTGCATGCAGCCGATCCCAATCAAACAGACATGAGTACTTTGCTTAACGATTATCGATGTGCGCGACAAAAAGATCGTGATCATGTCATCAAGCTCACCGATAACTTGACGCGTTTATTCGCGCCCCAAGCGACGCCGATTAAAGCCCTACGTAGCATGGGTTTGCGTATGATCGCCAACCTGCCTGTGGCACAACGCAATGTCTTGCGTCGCAATTTCGGACTGCGTTACTTGTAGCCGCAGTATGTAGACAAGTTATTTATTTAATGAGAAGTGTATGATCCAAAGTGTGAATGAATATGATTGCATCGTAGTAGGTGGTGGCAATGTGGGTTCAGCTGCCGCTTGCAGTCTCGCTCAGGCCGGTCATAAGGTCGCATTGATCGATCAACACCCGGCGCCACATTGGTCGCCACAAGATGCGCTTAACCTGCGTGTCACTGCGTTAAATCTCGCTTCTATTGAATTTCTCACACAGCTTGATGTGTGGCCACGAGTGCTCGCCATGCGCGCGCATCCTTACCATGCTATGCACGTTTGGGAGCAGGGAGGGGGCGCACAGATTGATTTCAATGCCAATGAAACTAGTCATTCACAGCTAGGTGTAATTGTTGAGAATCATGTACTACTCACCGCACTTAACCAAGCCATAGATGAACAGCCACTGATCACACGCCATGTGGACAGCCTACAAACCTGCACAGTCATTAGCGAACAAACGCTACTCGTCGAATGTGACAATGGCAGTAAACTGACGGCACCTTTGGTATTAGGTGCCGATGGACAAAATTCTCGCGTGCGTGAAATGATGCACAGCGATTTTATTCTCACTGATTATCAACAGCGTGGTGTGGTCGCCATCATCGAATCTGATCAGTCTCATCAAGACACGGCTTGGCAGTGTTTTGGCGTTCACGGGCCGTTAGCCTTACTGCCCATCACCCC
>CAZKDD010000078.1:0-5866 GCA_964551535.1 uncultured Thiotrichales bacterium
CTATTACGAACTGGGCTGGGGCGGCTGGTGGTTTTGGGATCCCGTAGAAAATGCCTCGTTTATGCCCTGGCTAGTGGGAACAGCACTTATCCATTCATTGGCTGTCACTGAAAAACGTGCCACTTTTAAGAGTTGGACAGTGTTACTGTCAATATTAGCTTTTTCTTTGTGTTTGTTGGGCACATTTTTGGTTAGATCAGGTGTGCTAGTGTCTGTGCATTCATTTGCAAGTGATCCAGCTAGAGGGGTTTACATACTGGCTTTTCTCGCTGTTGTTGTGGGTGGATCTTTGTCGCTCTATGCTTGGAGATCAGTGCAATTCACCAGTGGCGGACGTTTTGATGTAGTGTCTAAGGAAACCATGTTGCTATTGAATAATGTGTTATTGGTAGTTTCCATGTTGACCATCTTGATCGGTACTTTGTATCCGTTATTTTTAGACGCACTGGGCTTACCTAAACTTTCTGTGGGGCCTCCATACTTTTCTGCGGTATTTGTTCCTTTGATGTTACCACTGGTATTTTTGATGGGGTTGGGGCCTCTTGCCAAGTGGCGAAGAGTAACCCTCAAAGTGTTATTCAACCAACTGAAAGCCTATTTTTTGCTGGCTTTTGCCTTAGGCGTGATACTGCCTGTAGCAATTTATGGTGATACAACAGTGATGACAACGATTGGTATTGCTGCAGCATTATGGGCTGTTTTTACTGCAGGTCATGCCATTATGCGTTTGGTAGCGAAGCGTGATCAAAGCACTTCATTGTTTAAGTCTATAAGTAAAATACCTCGCGCCATGTATGGTATGTCAGTGGCTCATATCGGTCTGGGAGTGTTTGTCCTTGGAGTGGTTTTCACTTCCTCGTTCAGTGATCAAAAAGAAATGGCTGTTAAGATTGGAGATTCCGTTCAATTGGCTGGCTATTCATTTCTATTAGATCGAGTGGCTTCCATCAAGGGGCCCAATTATCAAGCCGTGCGCGCTTATGTCGATGTCAGTAAGGATGATCAATTGCTGACAGAATTGACACCAGAGAAGCGAATTTATAATGTGCAAAGAAATCCAATGACAGAAGCGAGTATAGACGCTGGACTGTTTCGAGACCTTTACGTGGCACTAGGTGAACCGGTAAGTGACCAAGAGTGGGGGGTAAGAATTTACTATCGACCGTTTATTCAATGGATATGGATAGGCACTATACTGATGGCTTTAGGCGGTATTTTAGGTGCCACCGATAAACGTTATCGCCTCAATGTGAAATAATATAGTTATGATACGTGCCTTATTACCCATTGCTGTTTTTATTATTTTAGCGGGGTTTTTGTATATCGGATTATATAAAGACCCCAGTCTTGTTCCGTCTCCATTAATTGGTAAACCTATCCCATCTTTTGAATTATCTGTGCTCAAAGATGCAGATAGCTCAGTCACGGAAAAAGACTTCAAAGGACAGATAGCGTTGATCAACGTATGGGCAACATGGTGTGTGGCTTGTAAACAAGAACATGCAGCGCTAGTACATTTAGCAGAGCAAGAAAATATTGCCATTTATGGACTCAATTACAAAGATGATCGTGACTTAGCCAAACAATGGCTGATTGACTATGGTGATCCTTATGTATTGAGTGCGTACGATCCCAGTGGGAGAGTGGCTATTGATTTTGGTGTGTATGGTGCTCCTGAGACTTTTCTTATCGATGCTGAGGGTGTGATTCGACACAAGTTGGTTGGAATAATGACAGCTGATGTTTGGCAGCAACAATTCGTGCCAAAAATTGAACGCATTCAGCAGGATCCATAAACATGTCAGATAAGTCATCCTCTAATTTGTATCTTATCTTGGCTTTTTTATCTGTGCTTGTGAGCACACACACACATGCGCAATTAATCACCGTTGAGCCTCAATACCAACAACGCTATCACGCCATACTTGAAGAGCTAAGATGCTTGGTTTGTCAAAATCAAACACTAGCTGATTCAAGTTCCGAATTGGCTACCGATCTGCGAGTGCAAGTTAAAACCATGCTGGAAGACGGTAATAGTGATCAAGAAATTCTAGATTTTATGTCGGCTCGTTATGGCGACTTTGTGTTATATAACCCGCCTGTTAAATCTCATACGTTATTTTTATGGTTAGGGCCTTTTATACTTTTGCTGTTTGGTATTATTGCGGCCTTAGTAGTGGTCAACAAACGTTCTAAGTCGGAGCAAAGCCTGTCGGATGAAGATCTACGGCGTATACAAGAGCTATTAGATAAAAAATAACACCCTATGAAATTTAAATACTCATGAGATTTAAATAATGACGTTTGTAATTCTGGCAATTTTGTTCGCTGTGTTTGGTTTATTTTTTGTGGTTATGCCCTTGCTATCAAAGCATCAGCATATTTCTAATAACCAGCGTGAACAGTTAAATCGCACGATTTATCTGGCCAAGGTTGAGGAGCTAAAAGCAGACCTTGAAAAAGGCTTGCTTGACGAAGAAGAATATCAGTTGGCTCTGAATGATTTGCAAAAAACCCTGATTGACGATGTTGATAGCTCGCAGTCGCAGCCATTTAGATCTCAACGATCGTGGTTACTTATCTCAAGTGTGATCGTTGCTTTTTTTGTCAGTAGTTTCTATCTGTATCAGGAAATTTCAACATTCGAGACAGATGAGCAAACTCAAGCACGTCTGGAAGCTTCTCAGATGAAAAGTCTGGAGGCGGCAATTATCGGGTTACAACAACGTTTAGAAAATAACCCCCAAGATCTCGATGGCTGGAAAATGCTCGGTCAAACTTACTCTACTATTGAAAACTTTCAACAGGCTAAAGACACGTATTTGCAAGCATTAGAATTTTTTGGTGGTGACCCTGATTTGTTAGTGCTAGCGGCTGAAGCCTCAGCTTTTACTAATGATGAACTTTTTTCTGATTATGAGCTTAACTTACTTAAACGCGCGTTAGCTGTTAATCCACGCCATGAGAGAGGTTTGTGGTATTCCGGTTATGCGGCTTTTTTGAATCAAAACTATCAAGACTCGGTGCAATACTGGACGCTTTTACTCAGCTTAGTGCCAGATTCCAGACCTGAAGTTAAACAATCACTGTCGCAGTTTTTATCCGATGCACGTGATAGAGCAGGACTGCCTGCACCGGACCATACACAAACCGTATTATCTAGACAGATTACAGTGAGTGTCTCAATCAAAGATAGTTTACTGGATGAAATTACCGGTGATGAGACTTTATTTATTTACGCAAAGGCGCAATCAGGACCACCGATGCCATTGGCACTAGTGCGTCTGTCAGCAAATGATTTACCTATCACAGTGACATTGGATGAGAGCATGTCAATGATTCCAAACATGACGCTTAATAGTGCAGATCAAGTCGCTGTTTTGGCACGCATATCATCATCAGGACAAGCGCTCACTCAACCTGGTGATATCTTATCCGATAGTCAGATGGTTGATTTTAGTCAACAACTTCAGGCAGAAGTCGATTTATTACTACAGAAAAAAAATTGAATATTAACGGCTTGCTAGTATAATATAAGTATATTAGCACTTACTTCTTAACAGTCCTCTCTATGCTCAGTCAATATTTTCCCCAGCCATGTTTCGCATGGGTTAGCAATGGCATGCAAGTTTTATTGCTGATCTTTGGGACTGTTTTGTCATCACCCACGCTTGCTGATGAGTGGCGTTTAGATAATTTGCTTGAAACTCCATATTGGTTGCACGTCTCTGGCAGTCATCGCATACGTTACGAATATCTAGATAATCGCTATCGGGCGGGGCGCTCTGGTAATGATGAGTTACTACTTTGGCAAACGTTATTTAAAACACAATTACATTTCGATGCCATTGATGTCACTGTAGAATTGTTGGATGCACGTCAGTCCTTAGCAAACAATGACAGCTCACTCTCATCTGGCAATGTCAATACTTTGGATGTGTTGCAAGCTTATCTGCAACATACACATAGTGACAAACATTATTCACATGCAATGAAATTGGGACGATTTACCATGGATGTAGGTAGTCGTCGTTTCATCGCTAGAAATAGGTTTCGTAATACGATTAATGCATTCACAGGGTTTGATTGGCTAAGTGTTCATAATGACTCACAGATGCGCGTTTTCTATACCATGCCGGTGACTCGTTTGCCGAATCAGTTTGATGATTTGAAAGATAATAAAACGCAAAGAGATAAAGAAAATCATCATATTCGATTACTGGGAGTGTTTATTAAAAATGCCTTTTGGTCAGATATTGAGGATGAGTGGTATTATTTTGATTTGGATGAACAAGATTACGCTGATATTGCAACTAGTGATCGTGATCTACATACACTGGGTACGCGTCTATTTATTCCCTCAAGACCCAGTCGTTTCGATATGGAAGTTGAGGTGGCTGTGCAATGGGGGCAGTCGAGAGCATCAAAATCCTCTAGCGCTATCCAGGATCTAGATCATTTTGCTTATTTTGCGCATTTAGAACTTGGTTATCAAAGTGATATAAGTGGCTATCCACGTATTGCTCTTGAATTTGATTATGCTAGTGGCGATGATGATCCTACAGATGGGGATAATAATCGGTTTGATACTTTATATGGAGTGCGCCGAGGTGACTTTGGCCCACTGGGCATATTTGGTCCTATATCAAGGACTAATATTGTCTCACCAGGGTTGAGATTACAGTTTAATCCGGCATCCGATATGACTGTGATAGCAACACATCGCGCATTTTGGTTAGCGAATGATAGAGACATATGGGCAACGGCCAGACTCCAAGATGCTACTGGACGCTCTGGAAGTTATTTGGGGCAGCAATTAGAGGCGCGTTGGCGTTGGGATGTGGTTCCAAAAAATTTACGTTTGGAAATCGGTGGCGCATATTTTTTGAAAGGCAGTTTCGCTAGAGACGTTACAAATGCAAGCCCAGATCAGGACTCAACTTTTTTCTACACACAAGCCACGATAAAATTCTAGGGTATTAATTATGCATGAGATGCACGGATGAAAAAAAATATTTTTATGATGACGGGGTTGTTATTGATATCAATGTCATCCTGGTCACAACCCTATATCTTATTGCAGTCGACCACTTCGACAAAAAACTCTGGCTTGTATGATTATATACTGCCCAAATTTGCAGCAGACACTGGCATTCAAGTACGAGTGATAGCTGTAGGCACTGGCCAAGCTCTAAGAAATGCTCAAAATGGAGATGCCGATGTTTTAATCGTGCACGCTAAACAACGTGAACTTGAGTTTGTTGCTAATGGTTATGGCATACAACGTCATGAATTAATGTATAACGATTTTATAGTTATTGGGCCAGCACATGATCCTGCTGGTGTCGCTAACAGCCATAAAATTGTGGACAGCTTGAATAGAATTGCGAGCAATGAATCGCTATTTTTATCCAGAGGTGATGATAGTGGTACCCACATCAAAGAATTATCATTATGGTCATTAGCAAATATTGATGTGCAATCATACAGTGGTCAATGGTACAGAGAAGCAGGGGCAGGTATGGGTGTGACGCTGAATGCTGCAATTGCTATGAATGCATATACTTTATCTGATCGTGCTACATGGATAAGTTTTGCCAATAAGCAATCTCATAAAATCCTATATCAAGGTGAGCCACCATTAAATAACCAGTATGGTGTGATCATTGTCAATCCAGATCTGCACCCACATGTGAAAATAAATGAGGCAACTACTTTTGTTGAATGGTTGCTGAGTGATGTAGGCCAGCGCGTTATTGCTGAATTTAAAGTTCAAGGTCAGCAACTTTTTTTCCCTAATGCCCATTAGATTAAAAGGGCTCTGACCCCTTTTAATCCTTTTTATTATCACGCCAGCGCTGAGTGA
>CAZKDD010000079.1:0-5832 GCA_964551535.1 uncultured Thiotrichales bacterium
ATTAATTTTAGGTATTGATTGAAATCCATTATGAACTCACTAATGCCCACCTATGCGAGAAAAAATGTCAGCTTTGTCAAAGGCCATGGCGCCTGGCTGTGGGATGATAAAAATGAAAAATATTTAGACGCCTTATCCGGTATCGCCGTATGCGGCCTAGGTCATGCTCATGCCGCACTTGCCGACACCATCAGTCGTCAGGCAAATAGTTTGTTACACACCTCGAATTTATATCGTATTCCTCATCAAGAAACCTTGGGCGATCGCTTGTGTGAAATCACTGGTATGGGAAAAGTATTCTTTGCCAATTCTGGGGCTGAAGCGAATGAGGCTGCCATTAAGTTGGCGCGATTACATGGCCATGCCAGAAATATCGATTCACCCAGCACCATCGTGTTTGAAAATAGTTTCCATGGCCGCACCATGGCAACCTTAACCGCCACGGGTAATGCAGCTGCACACAAAGGCTATGATCCGTTATTGCCGGGATTTGTGCGTGCACCTTATAACGACATTGAGACGGTTAAGGCCTTATGCTCACAACACAATGATATCAGCGCGATTCTGGTTGAGCCGATACAAGGTGAAGGTGGTATCAATATTCCCGCAGACAATTTTCTCGCCCAGCTCAGAGCCGTTTGTGATCAATACAATTTGTTACTGATGGTGGACGAAGTGCAAACCGGTAACGGACGCACAGGTAAATGGTTCGCTTTTCAGCACAGCAATATTTTGCCCGATGTGCTAACCACGGCTAAAGGCTTAGGCAATGGCATGCCTATAGGTGCCTGTTGCGTGGCGGATAAAGCTCTGGAATTATTTGCACCCGGTTCACATGGCAGTACTTTTGGTGGCAATCCACTGGCTTGCTCGGTGGCTTTAAAAGTCTTAGAGATTATTGAACAGCAATCTTTACTTCCGCATGTACAACAGATGGGTGAGTATATTTGCAGTCAATTCAAGCGCCAGCTAGGCGAAAATCCTTCAGTCAAAGGGATACGTGGCCAAGGCTTGATGATTGGAATAGAGCTCAATACACCTTGCCCACAATTAGTCGATCTCGCACTGGAGAAGAAGTTACTGTTAAATGTGACCGCAGGTTCTGTGATTCGATTGCTTCCACCCTTGATTATCGATCAACAACAGGCGGATATGATTGTCGATATTGTCTGCGCTTGCATAACTGAGATGCATGATTAAACATAACTCGTATATAGAGAAAATTTATGACTCGTCATTTTTTAACCCTGCTTGACTTATCTAGCAATGAATTGCGCACAGTAATAACACGCGCCATTGAACTCAAAACCATGCGTAATGAAAATGTGGATTACGCGCCTTTTGCTAATAAAACCTTGGGTATGATTTTTGACAAATCATCAACACGCACACGAGTGTCTTTTGAAGCCGGTATGGCACAGTTTGGTGGTCACGCATTATTTCTATCCTCCAAGGATACTCAGCTCGGTCGTGGTGAGCCTGTGGAAGATACCGCACGGGTTTTATCGCGCATGGTCGACATTATTATGATACGCACTTATGCGCATGACACCTTGGAGCGTTTTGCCGCCCTATCACAAGTCCCTGTCATTAATGGACTGACGGATATGTATCATCCCTGTCAATTGCTAGCGGATTTACAAACCTGGTTTGAACAACGCGGCGATATTTCAGGCGCAACGGTAACCTGGATTGGGGATGGTAATAACATGTGTCATTCCTATATCAATGCAGCACGTCAATTAGGATTTAATTTGCGCATCGGTTGCCCAGAAGGCTATGCGCCTGATACAGATCTTGTGTCAGCAGCGGGCGACTGTGTTCAAGTGTTGCATGATGCCAAAGAAGCAGCTCATAACTCAGACCTCATCGTCACTGATGTATGGGCCAGCATGGGTCAAGAACAGGAGCAAAAACAGCGTGAACAAGCCTTTGCGGGCTTCCAAGTGAATGCATCACTTATGCAAATTGCGCATAAAGATGCTCTATTCATGCATTGTTTACCTGCTCATCGTGAAGAAGAAGTCAGTGCCGAGGTATTAGAGGGCGCTCAGAGCGTAGTGTGGGATGAAGCAGAAAATCGATTGCATGCACAAAAAGCGCTGATTGAGTTCTTGATTCACAACTCTGACAATTAAAATAATTTAGGTGATTATTTAGTATTACCTAGGCTTAAACCTATGTAACATTCTAACCATTCATATCTGTATTGCGGAGGAAACAATGGAAACACTCTATTCTGTGCTCAATACACTCAGCGGACTTATTTGGGGACCTTTTACTTTAGTACTTTTATTGGGTGTTGGTATTTACCTTAGTTTGGGTCTCAAGTTGATGCCATGGCGTCAACTATCCAACGCATTCAAACATCTTATTACTGGCCGCAGCAGCCAAGGTGATGGAGATATACCTCCCTTCCAAGCATTGATGACCGCTATGTCAGCGACGGTGGGCACCGGGAATATTGCTGGCGTTGCCACCGCAATCTTTATCGGTGGTCCGGGGGCTATTTTTTGGATGTGGATCACAGCACTTTTTGGCATGGCAACAAAATATGCCGAAGCGGTACTTGCCGTGAAATATCGTGAGACCGATGATGATGGACGTTTTGTCGGCGGCCCAATGTATTACATCAAAAATGGTCTTGGCAAAAAATGGCATTGGTTAGGTTTTTTGTTTGCCTTGTTTGGCACTATTGCCGCTTTTGGTATAGGCAACATGGTGCAGTCCAATTCTGTCGCCGATGCCCTGCACAGTAACTTTGCAGTGGACACCAATCTGACTGGAATAGTTATTGCTGGTCTGGCCGCATTAGTGATACTTGGCGGTATCAAACGCATCGGAACAGTCGCTAGTAAACTCGTCCCTATCATGGCCATCTTCTATATCGCAGGCTCATTGATCATTATCTTGGCTAACATTACAGAAGTCCCTGCAGCCTTGGCGATTATTGTAGACAGTGCTTTCAATGGCCATGCAGCAGTTGGCGGTTTCACTGGCGCAACCATTATGATGGCGATTCAATTTGGTATTGCACGGGGTATTTTTTCCAATGAAGCGGGGCTGGGAAGTGCGCCTATCGCCCATGCAGCCGCACAAACTAATAATCCTGTCAGGCAGGGTATGGTCGGCATGTTAGGGACTTTTATCGATACCATTATCATCTGCACTATGACCGCTCTGGTAATTATTATCAGTGGCGCTTGGACCAGCGGTGAAACCGGAGCTAGTTTATCTAGTTTGGCTTATGCTTCCTCGATTCCATTAGGTGAGTACGTGATTACTTTTGGCTTGGTCATTTTTGCTTTCACGACGATTCTTGGCTGGAGCTACTATGGTGAACGATGTGCTGAATTCATCTTCGGCACTAAAATAATTCTCCCTTATCGCTTGTTATGGATTGCCGCGGTGTTCATAGGCGCGTCTCAGAAAGTGAATTTAATTTGGATATTGGCGGATGTCATGAATGGGTTTATGGCCATACCTAACCTGATTGCATTAGCGTTACTCAGTCCCATTGTATTCAAAATCACCAAAGAATACTTTTCTAATCAGCGCTAAGTTTACTCATATAAACACGACTCAGAACGATAACCAATGGATGCGCAAGAAATCACTCAAGCCGTCAAGCAGGCCCTCGATGAAGATGTTGGCAGCGGCGATGTGAGTGCCCAATTGTGTGGCAATGAAATATTGAGTGCGCAAGTGATCTGTCGCGAGACAGCTACCTTATGCGGCCAAGCTTGGTTTAATGAGACTTTTGCCCAGTTAGATGAACATGTGCAAATTGAGTGGTTGCAGCAAGAGGGTGCATTGATTCATCCCTCGCAAGCGGTATGCCGATTACAAGGCCATGCCGCCGCACTACTTACCGGTGAGCGCACGGCACTGAATTTTTTGCAGACTTTGTCAGGCACCGCCACAGCGACCAGAAAATTATTACACCGCATGCGCGGCAGCTCTACACAGTTACTCGATACTCGCAAAACCATTCCAGGCTTACGCAATGCCCAAAAGTATGCAGTGTCGTGTGGAGGTGGAAACAATCATCGCATGGGACTCTATGATGCTTATTTAATTAAGGAGAATCATATCCATGCCTGCGGCTCTATCGCCGCGGCTGTCACCAAAGCCAAACAACAAGCTGATGGCTTACTAATAGAAGTTGAAGTCGAGGACTTAGATCAATTAGCACAAGCGATCGCCAGCCAAGCCGACATTGCTTTGTTGGATAATTTTAATTTGACGCAAGTTGAACAGGCCATCACATTAGTTAATAACAATCCACATAGCGATATCAAATTAGAAGTCTCGGGCAACATTCACATGGAGAATATTAGCCAATACGCCATGCTGAATGTGGATTTTATTTCTGTTGGCGCAATCACTAAGCACTTACACGCTGTCGATTTTTCAATGCGCTTCAATCATTGATTTTTTTGGCTTGCTGCCATAAGTCTTCTAACTGCTGCTCACTCATTTGCTTAAGGTCTTGCTGCTTTTGTTCAGCAATGTGTTCCAGTACGCGAAACCGCTGTTCAAATTTATTATTTGCCTTCTGCAATGCGATATCAGCATCATGGTGACTGTGACGAGACACATTAATCGCGCAAAATATAACATCGCCCAGTTCGTCCTCGATAGCAGCCTGTTCACCTGATGCTACCGCTTGCTTTAACTCCGCCACTTCCTCTTCGAGCTTTTCCAGTACCGCTTCAATATTTGACCAATCAAAGTTCACTCGTGCGGCTTTTTTTTGTAATTTCTTAGCGCGTAACATGCTCTGCAAGCCAATAGGCACACCGGCGAGTGCTGAACTATCACCATCATCACCTTGCTGTTCACGTTCTTGTTGTTTGAACGACTCCCAATCGGGTTTGCCTTCTTGCTGGCGTTGTTGATCATCGCCAAACACATGGGGATGACGACGTATCATTTTTTGACAAATGGATTGCACCACATCACTGAATTGAAAGTGTTTTTGTTCCTCCGCCATCTGCGCGTGATAGACCACTTGCAATAATAAATCGCCAAGCTCATCACGCAATTGAAGGTAATCTTGACTGGCGATGGCGTCAGCAACCTCATAGGCTTCTTCTACCGTATAGGGAGCTATACTGACAAAATTTTGTTGTTGATCCCAAGGACAGCCATTGAGTGGATCACGCAAGGCTCGCATAATCTTTAGTAAATCTTGGATATCGTCGGAACAATTAGATATAGAAAATCGCTGGCTTGTTGTCATGACTATGTCTGCAATGTTTAAGTCTATTTAGTCTATAGCAAATTAAGCTCAGGATAACCAAGTCTGTACGAAATTGATTCTCCAACACACAAGTCACGCTAACGGCTGAAGCTTGGTGAGGTAATGTCGACTCCACTTGGATGCCACCCCAGCGCTGTCATCGCACAATGTACACTGCACATTTACCCCAGCACTCTTGCTGTCTGAAAATATGTTCTATAATACAACTAAGTCTTGAGACCTATCATCCCATGCAAAAATTGCTAGGCGATGAAATTCACCATTCATGGTCGTGAGCATCAAACTATCAGATTCATACACCATACTCACAGGATAATATTATGGCTATATCAGAAGGCAAAGCCGCACCGGCTTTTACACTTAAAGATCAGCACGGCAATAAAGTCTCTCTCAAAGATCTCAAAGGTCAAAAAGTTGTCGTGTATTTTTACCCTAAAGATGATACGCCTGGATGCACTAAAGAGGCTTGTGGGTTCAGAGATTTATGGGGCGAGCTTGAATCAGCCAATTGCACCGTACTGGGTGTGTCACCCGATGAACAGACAGCCCATCAGAAATTTATTGAT
>CAZKDD010000080.1:0-5809 GCA_964551535.1 uncultured Thiotrichales bacterium
TGAGGGTATTGCTAAGCTCATACATCCTTTTGTGACAGATTGGTATATCGCGGTTGTGAATACTGCGCGTGGGATGAATATATTGCAGGTTCAACAAGCGCTTGAGGCGCATGCCTCGCCTCAATCCATCACCCAATTTGACTCGGTTGAACTGGCTTATCAGCAAGCACTGCAAGACGCTACACCCCAAGATAGAGTGTTGGTATTTGGCTCTGTATTCACAGTATCTGAGGTGCTCGCTTTTGAAGTCAAAAAAATACAACAGGTTTAGCAACTGCGCTTGGGTTTAGGTAGAATAGACCTGAGACAACTATCAAAGCCATCGTAAAGTGGACGTGAAACTCAAATATAGAATAGTCGGCATCACGGTATTATTTGCCTTGGCTGTCATCTTTGTTCCTATGATTCTTGACGGTTCTGGTCAAAATGAATTGACTCGGATTGAAATGGAAATACCTTCAGCACCCAAGCTGATTTTTTCTGATGAGCAAGATAAATTGGAAGTATCGCCAGCACCTGAGTACAGTATGGCTACAAAAGCGGCTAACTCAGATTCCTCGTCAATATCGCTGAGTGATGATCTCGATATGGCTAATGATGTTGTCCCCCACATTACTACCAAGAATGAGCAGGCGAGTCTGACTGGTTGGGTGGTGCAGGTAGGGGCATTTTCTGAAAAAGAGACGGCCATTTCACTTAAGAACAGGCTTTCAGCCGCTGATTTTGATAGCTTCATTGAGGTCAGCCAAAAAAACCAGCAACAGTATTATCGGGTGAAGGTTGGGCCACTGTTGAGTGAAGATAAAGCACTGGAATTACAACAAGCGCTGAAGCAAAAGTTATCTATTGATAGTGGCTTTGTTATCAGTCATCCAAGTCCAGCCACAAATTAACTATCGATCTATATGGACACTCTTGCTCAGATCGATATAACTTGGATAGATGTGGCTATATGTGTGGTATTTGTTGTGTCGATAGGACTCGCATTGATGCGAGGTTTTGTGCGCGAAGTGGTTTCGATCGCTGCTTGGGTGGCCGCTTTCATATTGGCAATTACGCAAGCAACTTCAGTGGCTGCTATGCTTCCTGATGCATTGGATAGCGCCAGTTTTTCTCTAGATGGTACGGAGTACGGAACTAACATACGAGGAATACTTGCGTTTATCTTGATTTTTTTTGCGGTGCTGATTATCGGTGCGATAGTTAACAAATTACTCGCTCAAGTTAAACAGACTGAAATACTCAAAGGCATAGACAAAATGTTGGGTGTGATTTTTGGTTTCATTCGTGCCAGTGTGGTGGTGATAGTATTGGTAATGTTGTCACGTTCTTTCACTCAACTGTCTGATAGTGATGCATGGCAAGCGTCGATATTGATTCAACCTTTTGAAAATTTATCGACTTGGGTGTTAGGTGAGTTGACGCATGTTGATATGGACATGTCTTCAGTCATACCATCGGTAGATACATAAACTTAGAGATGATTACAAAATGTGTGGAATAGTTGGGATAATCGGCAGTCATGAGCTTAATCAAGAACTTTATGATGGGCTTACAGTGTTGCAGCATCGCGGACAGGATGCGGCTGGGATTGTTACCTATGGCGATGATCGAGTGTACCAATGCAAAGGTAATGGCTTGGTGCGAGATGTTTTCCATGAAAAACAAATGCAAAAACTTAAAGGTGATATGGGGATTGCACACGTCAGATACCCTACTGCAGGTTCGTCATCTTCAGCTGAGGCACAACCGTTTTATGTAAATTCACCTTATGGCTTATGTCTGTCTCACAATGGCAATCTCACTAATGCAGAAACTCTGAAACGTGAGTTATATATAGATGATCGACGTCATATAAACACCAATTCGGACTCGGAGATTCTGCTTAATGTGATGGCGCATGAGCTGATTCGATCGGGGCGATTAGAATTGTCTCCCAGTGACATCTTCAATGCGGTGCAAGGTGTACACAAGCGTTGCAAAGGTGCCTATGCGGCCGTGATGATGATTTGTGGTGTCGGAGTGCTAGCGTTTAGAGATCCCAATGGTATTCGTCCTTTGGTATATGGGGTCAAAGATACACCTCAAGGGAAGCAGTACATGATTGCATCTGAGAGTGTGGCTCTGGATGTGCTTGGTTATCAGTTGGTTCGTGATGTGCGACCTGGTGAAGCCATTTTTATAGATACCGACAAACAAGTTCATACGCATATGTGCTCTCAGCAACCTAATCATGCTCCATGTATTTTTGAGTATGTGTATTTCGCTCGCCCCGACTCAGTGCTCGAGGACGTATATGTGCAAAAAGCTAGAATGAGAATGGGATTAGCATTGGCACGAAGAATGTTACAACAGTGGCCAGAACATGATATCGACGTAGTTATTCCTATTCCTGATACCAGTCGAACAGCGGCATTAGAAATGGCGCATGTGCTGGGTGTCAAATACCGAGAAGGCTTTATAAAAAATCGTTATATTGGGCGTACTTTTATCATGCCCGGTCAGACTCAGCGTAAAAAGTCTGTGCGTCAAAAATTAAACCCGATTAATCTTGAATATAAAAATAAAAATGTGTTGCTAGTGGATGATTCTATCGTGCGCGGAACAACTTCTAAGGAGATTGTCCAAATGGCGCGAGATGCTGGTGCTAAGCGTGTTTATCTAGCTTCGGCTTCACCTCCGGTACGTTATCCAAATGTCTATGGAATCGATATGCCAGCAGCGTGTGAATTGATTGCTCATGGGCGCGAGATTGATGAGATTTGTCAAGAAATCGGTGCCGATAGATTGTTTTATCAGAATCTTCAGGATTTATTTTGGTCGGTGCAAAAAGGTAATAAGGCGCTGACTCAATTTGAAGCCTCGGTATTCACGGGTGAATATATCACTGGTGTGGATGATGCTTATTTCCAGTCGCTAGAGAAAATACGCAATGATGCTAGCAAGGCAAAACTCAGTGATGATTATGCTAGTGTCGATGTCATCAATGACGTTAAATAATTGGCTCATGAGTTTATGAATATAGACTCAATTCGAGAGTCTTACGCATATTACGTTACACAACTATGGTTGTTAGTTGATGTTTCTCAACAGTGTCTTTATGTCATGCAAGATAGCCATGTCATGGATGAATATAAGATATCCACTTCACGCTATGGTTTGGGCTGTCAGCAAGACAGCTATAAAACCCCCATAGGCGCTCATGCTATCAAACAAAAAATTGGTGATGGTGCCGCTGTCGGTGAAATCTTCAAAGCAAGATTAGCGACAGGTCAGCAAGCTCAACTTCTCAACCTAGCGGAGCATGATGGTGAGGATCTTATTCTTACTAGGATATGTTGGTTAACTGGCTTGGAACCGGGCAAGAATAGTGGAAAGGGGGTAGATTCCTATGCCCGCTATATTTACATTCATGGCACACAAGAAGAGGGATTGCTAGGGCGAGCGGTTTCTAAGGGATGTATACGCATGGCGAATCATCATATCGTGGATTTATTCGAGAAAGTTGAGGAAGGAACTTTTGTCTACATCGCCGACAGCTTAGCGATTCGCTAGCCATTAGTGCGTTAAGTATTGTATTCTCGCGCCCTGCAGAGATTATTTGTAGTTACACTTGCTTGCAGTGACAGCAGCTCTAGGTCGCGACATCAACCAACGATTTTGGAAAATCATCATGGACAACGAACAGATTGAACAAGCCCGTCAACATGCACTCGAAATTTTTGAAGCGGGTGTAAATCGAGTGAAAGGATTTAATGCTGTGGCTGACTATCTCAGTCAGAATCCGATGCCAGACGAGTATCATATGATTTCGGTGGGTAAAGCGGGATCTTCGATGGCATTGGGCGCATTATCTGTTCTGAAAAAACGTATAGTGAGTGGCATAGTGATCACCAAACATGAGCATGTCGAGGATGAGTTACGTGAGCATGACAACATTAACGCTATGGAATCTGATCATCCTGTGCCTGGACAGGCCAGTATTGCTTCTGGAGAGGCGTTATTAAATTATATTCAGCAGGCACCCGCTGATGCGAAGTTCTTAGTATTATTCTCAGGCGGTGCATCAAGCTTAATGGAAGTGCTAGCACAAGGCATGACCCTAGAAAAATTAGCTGAGTTGAATAAAGTATTATTATCGATAGGCTATGACATCACTCAAATGAATCAAATTCGTCGTGCCATTTCACACATTAAAGGGGGGCGATTAGCTAACTATATTGGACATCGAGAAACTGTTGCTTTGCTGATATCCGATGTGCCTGGAGATGATCCTGCTGTTATTGGTTCAGGTCCTCTTACTCCTGTAGATGACGATATCAGCAAGGTGCAGCTACCGGATGCTATTGAAGCTATTCTTGAAGGCGTCGAATTTACCCCAGCGCCTGACAGTCAACTGTTTGAGCATATTGAAACCCAAGTCATTGCGACGCTAAGCGATGCTAAAAATGCGGCTGCCCATCAAGCTGAGAGACTTGGACTGCCTGTGATTCTGCATCCTGAATTTATGGAGGGTGATGCTGAAGAGAAAGCAAGAGAGTTATGTGAGTACCTGATCCATGCGGCTGAGGAGGGTGTACATATTTGGGGAGGGGAAACCTCTTTGGTTTTGCCTTCCAATCCAGGGCGTGGCGGCCGTAATCAACATTTTGCTGCAGTTGCAGCGACGCAACTTTTGGGTCATGAAAATATTGTGTTGCTAGCAGCGGGAACAGATGGCACTGATGGACCAACTCCTGATGCGGGAGGTTTGGTGGATGCAAGTTCAGTGGCTAAAGGGGCTGAACAAGGCTGTGAGATATTAGATTATATTGAAGCTGCCAATGTGGGGGAATTTCTTATGCGCAGTGGTGATCTGGTGACGACGGGGCCGACGGGCACCAATGTCATGGATCTTGTCATCGCAATTAAACTATAACTTCTAGATGAGTGGTGGAGTGTTTTTTTCGAGAGTCAAAGAAGCCATCTTAGAGGTCGATCCACAAACAAAAATTGTCCTTGCTCAGACATTGAATGAGCATTTACTGGCGGGCTCGGTAGAGTTGATTTCTACTGAAGCTCCCTGTGAAATTTCTAATCCTGGCCGTCCGCTCAAGCCCGAGTTGGTTCATCCGAGTCAAGTTGCCAGGCGCAAACTCACCACTGAAGAAGGACGTATCGCACTCATTCATGCAGTGTGTCATATCGAGTTTAATGCAATCAATCTTGCCCTTGATGCGGTATATCGTTTTCAAGACATGCCAGCGGCTTACTATGAAGACTGGCTGCGCGTGGCATGTGAGGAGTCTAAACATTTTTCATTATTGTTAGATAGGTTGCAGACTTTGGGTGCTAGCTATGGGGATCTGCCTGCCCATAACGGTTTGTGGGAGATGGCAATAAAAACGCAACATAGTGTTATTGAGCGTATGGCGCTGGTTCCCAGAGTGCTAGAAGCGCGAGGGCTTGATGTTACTCCAGGAATGATTGAGCGTTTGCAATCAGTGGGTGATGAAGCCACAGTGAGGATCTTGAAGATCATACTGTCAGAAGAAGTGGGGCATGTTGAGATAGGCACTCGTTGGTTTCATTATGGGTGCCAACAAGCTGGCTATGAACCGGAAGCTACTTTTATCGAGTTGCTAGATAAATACGGTATAGCCAGTGCAAAAGGGCCGCTTCACGTTGATGCACGTAAGCAAGCTGGTTTTACTCAAGCAGAGATGAATGCTCTGTTAGCTTAATTTACAAGTCATGTTGAACCTCTACTGAGGTGACATCGGATTATCTAGCGGTGAGTGTGGTTGGCAATATTGCTAACTACACCCAT
>CAZKDD010000081.1:0-5751 GCA_964551535.1 uncultured Thiotrichales bacterium
AAAATCCAAAAATAGTCATCATCAAACCCCGAGGCTAATTTATTCATGCACGTGACTATAGTGAAATTCTCTATAGCGGGTCAACATAGGCCTAATAGCCTATGCCGGGCGCTAATGTAAGTGTATGATGGGCGGTACTTTTATATCGATTCAGTCGTTTCTTCTTGTACATCAAATAAATATAAATACCTGCTGCAACAACTTGCTAGAGCAATCCTGCCTGCATTATAATTTCCCGCCCGGCTAGCTCCGTATAAGTGATTCTAAGTAGTGATTTTATATGAGAATTTACTCGACAATCAGTACTGAATAGGTGCGCATCATTAGCACCCCTGAACATGAGTAATGGGGTGAAGGGACTCAACTCTAACTAACAACGCGAAAGTTCTATGCAGAATACTTATCCACCAGCGCAAGGCCTCTATGATCCTGATTATGAACATGATTCATGTGGGGTCGGTTTCGTTGCAAACATTAAAGGCAAAAAATCTCATCAGACAATTGAAGACGGTCTGACTATTCTTAAAAAGCTGGTTCATCGCGGCGCTTGTGGTTGTGAAGAAAACACGGGCGATGGCGTAGGTATGTTAGTGCAAATGCCACACAAGTTTTTTAGTCGGGTGTGTGCAGAGGTAAATATACATTTACCTGATTACGGTCATTACGGGGCTGCATTAGTATTCTTGCCTAATGATGCAAGTCAATCTGCGCAATGTCAGGCCATAATTGAAGAGATTGTCATGGCTGAGGGGCAGACGGTTCTAGGTTGGAGAGATGTTCCTACCGATGATAGTAGTCTTGGTCCTACGGCAGTATCGGGCGAACCAACTTTCAGACAAATTTTTATCAAGCGCGCAGACGATATCACAGATATTGAATCCTTTGAGCGCAAGCTCTACGTCATCAGAAAGCTCGCTGAGCATGCAATATGGGGTTCTGATTTATCAGAAAAAAGTCGTTTTTATATCCCATCACTGTCATCGAGAACTTTTATTTATAAAGGTATGTTGACGGTTACGCAGCTGGAGCAGATGTACCCAGATATTTTGGAGCCAGACTTTGAGTCGGCTATTTCCTTAGTTCATCAACGTTTTTCCACCAACACCTTCCCAGCTTGGAAACTTGCCCACCCATTTAGATACGTTGCACATAATGGCGAAATCAACACAGTGCGGGGCAATGCTAACTGGATGAAAGCGCGAGAGTCTCTGTGTGAATCAGAGTTATTTGGTGATGATCTCAAAAAACTCTTCCCGATATGTATTGAAGGAGGCAGTGACTCGGCAACATTTGACAATGTTATAGAATTTCTACACATGAGTGGGCGGCCACTATCACATGCAATCTTAATGATGATTCCAGAGGCATGGAGTGGTCATGAAACCATGTCAGCAGAAAGAAAAGCCTTTTATGAATACCATGCCAGTCTCATGGAGCCTTGGGATGGTCCAGCCTCAGTGGCTTTCACTGACGGGGATGTCATCGGTGCGGTTTTGGATCGCAACGGACTTAGACCATCGCGCTACTATGTGACTAAGGATGACATGGTGGTTATGGCATCGGAAGTTGGCGTGCTAGATATTCCACCTGAAGATATTGTTGTTAAAGATCGCCTGCATCCCGGACGAATTTTCATGGTCGATACCAAACAGGGAAGAATCATAGAAGATGAAGAGCTCAAATCCGAGTATGCTAATCAGCATCCATACGCACAGTGGTTACAGGACAATCTCAAGTCGATAGACCAGTTGCCAGAGTCTGGGCAAGTCCATGGCATCGATACCGATACCTTATTGCAACGTCAACAAGCCTTCGGTTATACCCATGAAGATCTTGACGTGTTAATTGCACCCTCCGCTGCTAAGGGTATAGAACCCCTAGGCTCTATGGGTACGGATACTGCACTTGCAGTGTTGTCGAATCGCTCCAGACCATTATACGACTACTTTAAACAGTTATTCGCTCAAGTGACTAACCCGCCATTGGATGGCATACGTGAAGAATTGGTGACTCAGGTGGCGACCACTATTGGTGCGGAGCAAAATCTTTTGAAAGCGACGCCAGAAAGTTGTCGGCAAATCAAAATAGAATCGCCCGTGTTGACTAATCAACAGTTAGCCAACATTCGTGATGTCGATATGCCTGGTTTCAAAACTGCGACAGTTAGTATCTTGTATCCCGTTAAGGAAGGTGGCCAAGGTTTAGATGCGGCTTTAAAAGCGGTATGTGCTGAGGTTGACAAAGCCATCGCCGATGGCAACACAAATATTATTTTGTCCGACCGTGGTGTAGACGCTGAGCATGCTGCAATACCGGCATTATTAGCGACAGCCGGTGTGCATCACCACCTCATTCGTAACGCGTCACGCACTAGAGTGGGGCTGATTCTTGAGTCTGGGGAGCCTAGAGAAGTTCATCATTTTGCCGTATTGATTGGATATGGTATTGGCGCCGTTAATCCTTATTTGGCTTTTGAATCGATTAGCGATTTGATTGATAAAGGTCATATTCCCGCGATGGAATACGCCAAGGCCGTCAACAATTACATTAAATCGATCAATAAGTCATTAATTAAGATTATGTCTAAGATGGGTATATCTTCGGTGCAGTCTTATCGAGGCGCGCAAGTATTTGAGGCTATCGGACTTAACAAGGATTTCGTCGATCAATACTTTACTTGGACGGCTTCTCGTATTGGAGGTATCGGGCTTGAGGAAGTGGCGGCAGAGGTATCTGTTCATCATGAGCGCGCATTCCCAACACGTGCCGTTAAACGGGCCGATTTAGAATGGGGTGGTGAATATCAATGGCGACGTGATGGTGAGTATCATCTCTTCAATCCGGAAACCGTCTTCAAGCTGCAACATGCGACTAAATCTGGTCAGTATGAAATCTTTAAGGAATACACCAGCAAAGTTGATCAACAGAATGAGCATCTAGCGACACTGCGGGGCTTGTTTGACTTAGATTTATCTCGCCCACCAATACCACTTGATGAAGTCGAGCCGATTGAAAATATTATGAAGCGTTTTTCAACGGGTGCGATGTCATATGGGTCGATAAGTTCTGAGGCTCATGAGACATTAGCTATTGCTATGAATCGCATCGGTGGTCGATCGAATACCGGTGAGGGGGGTGAAGATCCCGACCGATTCACACCAGATGCTAATGGTGATTCACGTCGCAGTGCGATCAAGCAAGTGGCCTCGGGGCGATTTGGTGTCACTAGTGAGTATCTGGTTAATGCCGATGATATACAAATCAAGATGGCACAAGGTGCTAAGCCGGGCGAGGGTGGTCAGTTACCGGGCTCTAAAGTTTATCCATGGGTAGCGAAGGTACGTCACTCAACTGCGGGTGTCGGTTTGATTTCTCCACCACCTCACCATGATATTTATTCAATTGAGGACATGGCGCAGCTGATACATGACCTTAAGAATGCTAATCCGGAAGCACGTATTCATGTCAAATTAGTGGCTGAAGTGGGTGTCGGCACTATCGCTGCTGGTGTTGCCAAGGCGCATTCTGATGTAGTGCTCATCTCCGGCTACGATGGAGGCACAGGTGCATCACCGATGAACTCGCTCAAGCATGCAGGCTTGCCGTGGGAATTAGGTGTGGCTGAGACTCAGCAAGTACTGGTACAAAACGGGTTGCGTGATCGAATTGTGATGCAGACTGACGGTCAGATGAAAACTGGCCGCGATGTGATCATCGCCGCCTTGTTGGGTGCAGAAGAATATGGCTTCTCCACGGCTCCTTTGATTGTTATGGGCTGTGTGATGATGCGTGTATGTCATCTCAATACCTGTCCTGTGGGTGTGGCGACTCAAAATCCAGAACTACGTAAGAAGTTTGCCGGGCAACCAGAATTTGTTGAAAACTTCTTCAAGTTCATCGCTGATGAAGTTCGCGAATACATGGCACAACTTGGTTTTAGAACAATTGATGAAATGATTGGTCAAGTGGATCGTTTAAATACCAAAAAAGCGGTCGACCATTGGAAAGCTAAAGGCCTAGACTTCTCGGCAATTTTACATAAGCCAGTGCCTCATGCAGGAACTGAGTTGTATTGCGTTAATGAGCAAGATCATGGCTTGGAGTTATCTTTAGATATGACCCAACTGGTTCCAGCTTGCGAAGCTGCTATTAAAGATAAGACTGCTTTGGAAGTTTCTTTACCGATAGTCAATACCAATCGCAGTGTGGGCACAATACTGGGCTATAACATTACCAAACAGCACGGCGGTCAAGGTTTGCCTGAGGACACGATCAAAGCGCACTTTACAGGTTCCGCTGGTATGAGTTTTGGTGCATTTGTTCCTAGAGGTGTCACTATGACTCTGGAGGGTGATTCTAATGACTATCTTGGTAAAGGACTGTCAGGCGGCAAAATCATTGTTTATCCGTCCCGTAAAGCCAGTTTCAAAGCCGAGGACAATATCATCGTTGGCAATGTATGTTTTTACGGTGCAACCGAGGGTGAAGCCTATGTACGGGGTATCGCAGGGGAGCGATTTGCGGTACGTAATAGTGGGGTGAGTGCGGTCGTTGAAGGGGTTGGTGACCATTGCTGTGAATACATGACCGGTGGAAAAATTGTTGTGATTGGTGCGACTGGTCGTAACTTTGCTGCTGGTATGTCCGGTGGTGTGGCGTTTGTGTTAGAAGATCGTAAGCAATTCGAAATCAACTGTAACCAAGATATGGTGTATTTGGAGGATTTGGTTGAAGATGAGGACATTCAAGACGTTCACACTATGCTAAGTAAGCATTTTGACTACACTCACAGTCCAGTGGCAGAGAAAATCCTCAATGATTGGACAAACTATCAATCAAAATTCATTAAAGTGATGCCTAAAGACTATAAACGTGTACTAGAAGCGATGAAACGAGCTAAGGCTGAGGGTACCTCTGTAGATGAGGCAGTTATGGAGGCAGCACATGGGTAAGATAACTGGATTTATGGAAATTGAGCGTACTAAGCAACCTTATCGTCCAGTTGAGGAGCGCCTGCAAGACTTCAACCAAGTGATGGCGCCATGGGAGAAAGAACCGCTGCAACAACAAGCTGCACGTTGCATGGATTGTGGTATCCCATTTTGTCATCAGGGTTGCCCGCTGGGTAATTTAATCCCAGATTGGAATGATTTGGTTTATCGAGAGCAGTGGCAAGAAGCCATTGAACGCTTGCATGCGACTAATAATTTCCCGGAATTCACCGGAACATTATGCCCAGCGCCATGTGAGGGAGCGTGTGTTTTAGGCATCAACGACAATCCGGTCAATATTAAGGCAGTTGAGCTCTCTATTATTGAGAAGGCTTGGCAAGAAGGCTGGATTCAGCCACAAATACCGAGTCAGAAAACCGGCAAGAAAATTGCGATTGTTGGTTCAGGTCCTGCTGGAATGGCGGCTGCTCAACAACTTGCACGTGCTGGACACGATGTTGCATTGCTAGAACGTGATGATCGTATTGGTGGATTGCTGCGCTATGGTATTCCTGAGTTTAAAATGGAAAAACGCGTGTTAGATCGGCGCATGCAGCAGATGGAGCAAGAAGGTGTGACGTTTATCACCAATGCAAACGTCGGAGAAAATATCGCTGTTGATCAACTACGCGCTGACTACGACGTCATTGTTTTAACCGGTGGTGCCTGCGATCGTCGTGATTTACCGGTTGAAGGACGAGAACTGTCAGGTGTGTATCAGGCAATGGATTACTTGCCCATGCAGAATCATATTTGTGAG
>CAZKDD010000082.1:0-4557 GCA_964551535.1 uncultured Thiotrichales bacterium
CAGATAACACAACAAGTTCCAGTGACAACACGACAGGGACCTCAGTAAGTATAGAGGAAGGCGAGGGTGTCTCAAGTAGTGGATTGAATGACAATGATGATATTGTCCTTGATGAGCTTGATGATCCAGCCAGTGATTTGTTTATTCGCACCATCTATTTTGACTATGACAGCTCAAATATTCGAGATGATTCAATTATTATCGTGCGAGGACATGGGAAATATTTAAGTGAGAATTCTCAGCGCGTACTTCGTTTGGAGGGACATGCTGATGAGCGTGGGACACGCGAATACAATCTTGCTCTAGGTGAGGAGCGAGCTAAGAGTGTGAGGGAGATTATGATTATAGAAGGTGCATTACCAGAGCAAATTGAAGTGGTCAGCTTTGGTGAGGAGAGACCCGCTGTTGATGGTGAAGATGATGAATCTTTGAGACTTAATCGTCGTGTAGAAATCGTTTACTAGCCCTTGGGGAATTGCTTAATGATTAAATATGTTGGAATAGTTTCTGCTTTTTTGATGATCTCTACCTTTGTCCATGCAGCCCCTAAAGCGACGAAGGAAGAGCATCAAGCACTGCAGCAAAAAGTCATGGAGCTTGAACAACTAATAAAGTTGAATCAGCAGCAAGTTGCCTCTAAGCAAGCACTGATAACGCTCAAAATGGAGCTGAATATAATGCATGAGGAATTGCAGTCTTTGCGTTCTGAGAATGAGAGATTGCGCTATGAAATAAACATCATACAAAATCGGCAGAAAGAGGCCTTTAGTGCTATAGATCGTAAAATTATACAACTGACTGATGGAGACAATGTCACATTGCGATCACCTCAAGTTATTTCAGGTGAGGGAATTATTAATGATAATCAGATAGACAATCCTGATACATCAGTTACATCATTACAGAGTGCCGTTGAGCAATCTCAAACTCAGGCCGAGATTTCACAATCGCCCGCAGAGACGTCATTGCCAGATCAAGTGCAGCTCACCGCTACGGCAGAGGGTAATAATAGTGAGACGGATGATCAGCAGGTAATTTTATCTCAGAGCGTGACGATGCCTGAGGTTGATATGAAGGCCGCTTTGTCAGCTTATCGAGATGCCTTCGTTTTATTAAAGCAAAATCAACATGAACAAGCTATTCAGGCATTTCAAACGTTTCTTGTAAGTTATCCGAACACCAAATATTCAGCTAATGCTCAATATTGGCTCGGTGAGGCTAACTACGTAGCTAAACGTTATGAGATTGCCCTAGAGGAATTTCAGAAAGTCTTAGATATTTACCCTGACAGTAGTAAAATTCCAGATGCTCGCCTAAAAATTGGTTACACCCAATATGAACTGGAGCAGTGGTCAGAGGCTCGTGCAACGTTAGGACGACTGCGTGCGCAACTACCTGATACAAAAGTCGCCGGCTTGGCCCAACAACGCCTAGAACGGATGGATCGAGAAGGCCACTAGCTGCATATTCTCCACAAGCAGTTACAAATTATGATGGCACGTATTAAAAATGGCTGAGATTGATCGCGTTCAGAAGTTACGTATAACTGAGATTTTTTATTCCCTTCAAGGTGAAGCCTTGACCAGTGGTCGACCTACGGTATTTATTCGACTGACTGGTTGTCCTCTTCGTTGTCATTATTGTGATACAGACTATGCTTTTAGCGGCGGCGAATGGATGACTTTTGATGCTATACAAGCACACATCTCTGAATATAAAACTCGCTACATCACGGTAACAGGGGGTGAACCACTGGCACAACCCGCTTGCTATGATCTGCTCACTGAATTATGTGATCAGGGTTACATAGTCTCACTTGAAACCAGTGGCGCAATTGATATCCAAAATGTTGATGAGCGGGTTGTGAAAGTCATGGATCTTAAGACTCCTGAGTCAGGTGAAGAGAGTAAAAATCTATGGTCAAATCTCAAGCACATAAAACTCACTGATCAGATAAAGTTTGTTATATGTAATCGGGATGACTATGTATGGAGTCGTCAATGTGTTACTCAACATCATTTGGATAAATTATGTGAGGTGCTATTTTCGCCGAGTAATGATCAGTTAGCGGCCGCTCAACTTGCCCAGTGGATTCTTGATGATCAGCTCAATGTCCGCTTCCAAATTCAATTACATAAGATTTTATGGGGTAATCAAATTGGGAAATGACCATGTCTACTAAAAGAGCGGTGGTGTTATTATCTGGAGGACTAGATTCATCTACACTTCTCGCTATAGCTCATCAACAAGGATACAAATGCTCGGCACTGAGTTTTCGCTATGGGCAACGTCATAGTGCCGAATTGCAAGCTGCTCAGAAAATAGCCGAATGCTACCCGATTGATACGCACAAGATATTTGATCTTGATTTGAGTCTCTTCAATACTTCCGCATTAACCAATCCTGAAATTGACGTACCGACAGATCCAACTAATGACATCCCAGTGACTTATGTTCCTGCTAGGAACACTATTTTCTTATCCATCGCGCTAGGATGGGCAGAAGTAATACAAGCACACAATATATTCATTGGAGTTAATGCCGTTGATTACTCGGGTTATCCCGATTGTCGTGCAGAGTTTATTGAGGCTTATCAAGCTATGGCAAATCTGGCAACACAAGCTGGTGTTGAAGGAAGGGGGGTTAAAATACATACGCCTTTAATCAGTCTCTCAAAGGCACAGATAATCCAACTTGGTGCACGGCTGGGAGTGGATTACGCATTGACTGTTTCCTGCTATCAGGCCACGGATGAGGGCTTAGCCTGTGGTCGATGTGATTCTTGTCGATTACGTGCTGAAGGCTTTGCCCAAGCCGGTATTGAAGATCCTACCTTGTACATTAATCAATAAATCGATAAAAAAGCTACATTAGTGTAGAATAATATGCTAATATTATAACTAATGAGATCGCCGTCTATATTAGCGGCAGTGCAAGGAATGCAAATTTCCCAAAATCGTGGAAAGTCGAGCTGAACTTTTTGCGATATTAGATGTAGTTTGGTTTAGGTTTAAGGATGATCGCATTGACAGGGACGTCAATTTTAAAGATTGTGTTGCAAACACTTCTAAACTTCATCATCGCTGTTATAATTCACGCTCCGCATTAAACGAATAAATTCCTATGTCTGATCTATCAAATATTCAATACATTTCTTTGTTGGGTTTTTTCCTAGCTATCATCTTCGGGTTTGTCGCTGCCAAAACTAATTTTTGCACCATGGGAGCTGTCAGTGATTTAGTTAATATTGGCTCTAAAGGTCGATTAGGTGCCTGGTTCTTTGCTGCAGGTGTAGCAATTTTAGGTGCTCAATACTTATCGTTGCAAGATATGGTGGCTCTAAATGACACTATGTATTTATCAACAAATTTCGCGCTCGTTGGATATATTTTAGGAGGATTTTTATTTGGTATCGGGATGACGCTTGGTGCCGGATGCGGTCAAAGAAACTTAGTGCGAGTCGGTGGTGGTAATCTTAAGTCAGTCGTCGTAGTTATTATTATGGGTATCACCGCATACATGACTATGCGTGGTCTGCTTGCTGTTGTTCGTATTGAGGTGATCGAGCAGGGTAACGTCAACCTTGCTGACATGGGGATGGAAACACAAAGCCTATCTCAGCTGGTCAGTGCAGCGTTTGGGATACAACATGGATACAGCCTACAGTTAGCTATGGCTCTATTAGTGGGTCTGGGTTTGATGCTTTACGCACTAAAGCAAGAAGAATTTAGAACTAGTTTTGATAATATTTTAGCCGGTGTTGTTATTGGATCCAGTGTCGTTGCAGCCTGGTACATAACCGGTGTGGTTGGTTATGATGACTTTGACCCTGTTGCACCACAGGGACTCACATTTGTCGGCCCAACGGGCAACACGGTCAGCTATTTGATGACTTTCACAGGGGCTGAGATCAACTTTGGTATCGCTGTGACATTTGGCATGATTTTGGGGTCATTTGCTTACGCTATAAGCACAGGGAACTTCCGTATAGAGACCTTCAATAGTAAGAGTGAAATGCAGGCACAGATGATTGGTGCGGTGTTGATGGGTTTTGGAGGGGTTATTTCATTTGGTTGCACGATCGGGCAAGGGGTTAGTGGCTTATCCACTCTAGCCATGGGCTCTTTCATCACCCTTGCCATGATATTCTTCGGTAGTGCATTAACCATGAAAGTGCAATATCAGATGATGGATGAAGAACCTTTTGTGAAAGCTATCACGAGTAGTGCTACAGAAATACTCAATCCGTTCAAAAAAGCGGAATAAAACCTCAGGTTTTTGGTGGCGGGGACTGTGCAAGTCCTCGCTAATCAGTATAATAGCCGACGCACCAATATGATCAGGATCGCTACTCTGAACATCTGTTGGGTAATCATCAAAATCAACATAAATATGGGCCGTTAGCTCAGCTGGTAGAGCAGTTGGCTTTTAACCAATTTGTCGGGCGTTCGAGCCGCCCACGGCCCACCATATTTTTATTCATATCAATATCTTGCAAACGGTCATTTTTTCTCTTTTTTCTCGACTGTCTAATAAAACCTGATTTGTCTAATAAAA
>CAZKDD010000082.1:4567-5716 GCA_964551535.1 uncultured Thiotrichales bacterium
CCATATTTTTCATCCATAAAAACTGCTTGGCCACCACATGCCAGTGAACATAGTAATAGCAGAGAAAAAGTTGATTATGATATTGAGATGGAGATCATTCCCTACATATCTGGCGAACAAATTAGCTTAGAAATAACTAGGGCATCAGTAAGCGACCCTGAACAACCTATATCAGGAGCCATACTCACAAGTCATGCGATATCAACTTCTGTGATCGTTGCGGATGGAGATTACTTAGTGTTTGGCGGTTTACTTAAAAAGAAAGTTAAGCGCAGTAACTCTAGATTGCCAGTGATCAATTTTTTATTAAATACAGTTTCAAGTGAAGAGGAAGTTGAGGTGTTGATTATGATCAGGCCGAGAATAGTCTAGCGTAACCCATTGATGTTATGAATCCGCATGCGACATGCAGAATAAAAAAAAGATACTCGACAAGTATATTTGTGCATTAAAAAATAAACCACTATGAAAATAATTAATCGATTTATAGAGCTGGATTTGTTGGAGCGCTTATTTCCAGTTTGTGCACAATGTCAGCATATGGGATTTCCTCTGAATATTCCTGAAATTATGCTTCGATTTGGTAATCAGCTATCGATAGTCGATTATCGGTCTAAATTAAAGTGTGTTAAATGTGGTAGCAAACAAGTGCACATAAATTTGGTCTCTAACATGGATCGCCCAGACTTAGATATAAGTAGACAAGTTTATTATTCCGACGATTTAAAATCCGTTGGCCAACTCAAGAGATATGGCTGTACATTGCCTTTTATGGGCTATGTTGTTTGAGTATTTTAGTGGCGAGTAAAATTAATTGTTTTAATAGTCGATCACATGCAGGCAAGCCCGAATCGGCTTGCCTGTGAGATTAGCAGTTGCGTGATTAATATCTAAAAGAGATGCCAAGATTAATGTTGCGTCCAGGAAGGGGTACGGTATCCTTTTGTAGGGATGTATGTTGACGAGCATCATCATCTAATAGATTTTCGGCATGAATGAAAAACTTCACATCAGTATTATCTAATCGCAAAGTTCTAGATAATCTTGCATTCATCATAAAGTAGCTATCTGTGTTGGTTTCCAGACGCGCTGTTTTCGTCTGTTTACTAACGAAGATGTTATCGATTTCAGCATTCCACTGATCATATT
>CAZKDD010000083.1:0-5637 GCA_964551535.1 uncultured Thiotrichales bacterium
GCTGACTTTTGGTTTTTCACAGCAGGCTGATATTCGTGGTGTGTTGGATGGGCAGCAATTATTGGTGCACATGAGCGAACAAGAACTATTGATCAATTTGCCTTTGCCCGGACGTCATAATGCATATAACGCCCTAGCGGTTATCGCCGCTGCCAGTGTGGCTGGTCTTTCAGCACAACAAATATGTCAGGGACTGGAACAAATGCAGCAAGCCAGCGCGCGTTTAGAATTTAAGCATAGCTCACAAGGCGCACAAATTATTGATGATAGTTATAACGCTAATCCAGCCTCTCTAAAGGCGGCAATTGAAGTGTTATGTGCGCAATCTGAACAAGCATGGTTGGTGTTAGGCGACATGGGTGAGCTTGGTGCTGAGGAACAATCTATTCATCAACAAATGGGAGAATTTGCAAAGTCAGCAGGTATAAAAAAATTATTTGCGCTAGGAGAATTAAGTCGCTACGCCGTGCAGGGTTTTGGTAAGGGGGCTATTCATTTTGAAACTTATCAGCAGCTCAGTGCGGTGCTTGCAGAACAGCTTACACAGGACTGTAGTGTATTGGTGAAAGGATCGAGATCTATGCACATGGAAAAAATAGTTGATGCGCTAACACAGCCTCAATCGTTGCATTAAATAGAGAAATATATGCTTTTATATTTATTTGAATATTTAGAACAGTTTAATAGCTCATTTAATTTGTTTGGCTATCTCACGCTGCGCTCAATATTAAGTGTTTTAACTGCGCTCATTATTTGCTTTATAACCGGGCCGATGATGATTAAACGTTTCACAGATCGAAGTATTCGTCAGAGCATCAGAGAGGATGGGCCTGCAACTCATCATCTGAAAGCGGGTACACCTACCATGGGCGGTGTTTTTTTATTACTGGGTGTGTTGATCAGTACTCTGTTGTGGGGTGATCTATCTAATCGTTATGTTTGGATTGTATGTTTTGTAACATTCTCTTATGGCGCTATTGGTGCATTTGATGACATCAAAAAGTTAGTCAAAGGTAATGGAGAAGGAATCTCAGCAAAGTTAAAGTTTTCTCTGCAATCGGTTGTAGGAATTATTACAGCTTATTGGTTGTTCAGTAGTGCCCAAACAGCAGCAGAAACAAGTTTATATGTGCCATTTTTTAAAGACTTTATTATACAGATGGGGCCATGGTTTATGTTGTTGTCTTATCTGGTGATTGTAGGTTCGAGTAACGCAGTAAACCTAACCGATGGACTCGATGGGCTCGCAATCATGCCCACAGTTATGGTGGCAGGGGCATTAGGAGTATTTGCTTACCTGAGTGGGCATTCGGCGTTTTCAGAATATCTTGCCATTCCATACTTACCATTAGCAGGGGAGCTGATTATATTTTGCGCGGCAATTGTGGGGGCTGGTTTAGGATTTTTATGGTTTAACACTTATCCCGCTCAAGTGTTTATGGGTGATGTCGGTGCGCTCTCCTTGGGAGCAGCTTTGGGTACGGTTGCCATTTTAGTCAGACAAGAAATTGTCTTAGTAATTATGGGTGGCGTATTTGTCGTAGAAACAGTCTCTGTGATGATGCAGGTAGCCTCTTATAAATTAACAGGTAAGCGCATATTTAAAATGGCGCCATTGCATCATCATTTTGAATTACGCGGTTGGGCTGAGCCAAAAGTGATTGTGCGCTTTTGGATTATCACCATTATTTTAGTATTGATTGGTTTATCCACATTGAAGATTAGGTAAACACAATGAATCAGCATGCAATGCAAAATAATAATATCAACTACCTAGTGGTAGGCGCAGGCATGACAGGCTTGTCTGTGGTGTCTTATTTGCATGCGCATGGACAGGGTGTTCGGGTCATGGATAGTCGAAAACTTCCGCCTAATGCAAATAAAATACGATCATTATTACCGCCGGATGACGTGTGTTTTGGTGAACTTAAATGGCAATGGTTAGATAACACCGATGTGTTGGTGGTGAGTCCCGGTGTTGACAGTCATCAACCACCCATACAATCAGCCAGTCAGCGAGGCATACAGGTTATTGGTGATATCGAATTGTTCGCGCAATTAGCAACCAAACCTTATATCGCAATCACTGGATCCAATGGGAAAAGTACAGTCACGACCTTGGTCAAGGAATTGCTTCAAAGTCAAGGAATCAATGCTCAGGCAGGCGCCAATATTGGCAAGCCAGCATTAGATTTATTGGCTGATAAAGACACTGATATGTATGTACTAGAGCTGTCTAGTTTTCAACTTGAGACCTGTCACTCATTGCAAGCTAGCACGGCGGTTGTATTAAATGTAAGTGATGATCATCTTGATCGACATGCTGATTTCAATGCTTACAAGGCGATTAAATATTCTATTTATCAGCATGCAGAGCGTAAAGTTTTTTCGAGGATGCAAAATGATTCATCTGTGACCTCATCCTGTAGTTTTGGTTTGGATCGACCCCAACAAGGGCATTATGGAATCTGTGATGATCACCAAGGACAACAATGGTTAGTTTGCGGAGATCGTAAAATCATGCCATCGGATCAAATTTCTTTGTTAGGTGAAATGGGCAAATTAAATGTATTAGCCGCACTTGCCATTGTTGATCCCTATCTCAAAAATATGTCTGCAGCGATTGATACTATTAAAGCGTTCAAAGGGTTAGCACATCGCTGTGAGCCAATTGCTCAACAACAAGGTATTACATGGATAAATGATAGTAAGGCGACCAATGTGGGCGCGACATTAGCAGCGATTGAGGGATTTGAGTATCCATTGATCTTGCTCATGGGGGGCGTGCATAAGGGTGGAGATATAGATGGTTTGGTGTCAGCTATCAAAAATAAAGTTAAACAGGTCATCGTGTATGGGCGTGATGCACATGTATTTTTTAAAGCATTAAACGAGCATGTTCAAACACACCAAGTCGATAGTTTGCAGCAAGCTGTAGTTGCAGCACATAGTTATGCAGTTGATCAAGACACGGTATTGTTATCTCCTGCATGTGCCAGCTTTGACGCATTTGACGATTACCAACACAGAGGTCATGTCTTTCGTGAAACGGTATATGAATGTCTGAGTGGAGGTGTTGATGCACGTTGACTCAATGCCAACCGACTTGCGTGGTTCGATTGCACGCTATATGGATGTGCAAATGTTTTTGGCAATGCTCATGATTGCTGGCATCGGCATGATTATGTTGACTTCAACCACCTTGGATATTGCTCATCGACACCATGCGGATGACTTCTTTTATGTGAAGAAACAATTAGTCTTTATGACATTGGGCTTTGCTGCGATTGTTGTTGTGGCTAGAGTTCGTCTTGGTATGTGGGAGCGTTTGGGTCCACTGCTGTTGTGCTTAACCATAATACTATTATTTTTAGTGCTAATACCGGGCATGGGTAGAACAGTGAATGGCAGTACCCGCTGGTTGATGGTAGGTCCTTTAGGTTTGCAGGTGTCAGAATTTGCCAAGGTGGCCATGATAATTTATTTGTCAGGTTATTTAGTCAGGCATGCGGATAGAGTGGAGACTAAATTAACAGCTTTCCTGAGTCCTATGATGGTGTTGGGATTAGTTATCCTACTTCTTATGCTAGAACCTGATTTTGGTTCCGCTATGGTCTTCATCATGATGATGTTTGGCATGATGTTTTTATCAGGTGCACGCATTTTGCCATTGATGACTTTGATTGGTGCTTGTGTTGCCTTGATGGCTACTTTGGCTATTACCTCGCCCTATCGTATGCAAAGAATTATCGCCTTTATGGATCCATGGGCAGACGCTCAAAATAGTGGTTATCAACTGACGCAAGCATTGATTGCAGTAGGTAATGGCGGCATTTCTGGTGTTGGTATTGGTGAAAGTGTTCAAAAATTATTTCATTTGCCAGAAGCCCATAATGATTTCATTTTCGCTGTATTAGCGGAAGAAATGGGTTTGATAGGTGTGGCCATATTATTACTTAGTTATTTTATTTTCATTTGGCGTTGTTTTGATTTGGGTAATCAAGCGCAGTTACAGCATATGAAATTTGCACAGAACATTGCTTATGGCTGTGGAATCTGGTTTGGCTTGCAAACTGTAATTAGTTTATGTGTGAACATGGGTATGTTACCCACTAAGGGTCTTAGTTTGCCATTCATCAGTGTGGGGGGAAGTAACTTGTTGGCAAGTTGTATCGCTCTCGGGTTGCTGGTGCGAGTGTACATAGAAGTGAATACTCAAGGTGTGAATAAAGCTCGTAAAAGGATGATGCGATGACGGGGCCGGTGATGATACTCGCAGGTGGCACGGGTGGGCATGTATTCCCAGCATTGGCAGTGGCCAATAAACTACGTGCCAGTGGTGTATCAGTGATATGGGTAGGAACTGAGACAGGTATAGAGCACAGAGTCGTTCCGCAATCAGGTTTCAAATTAGTGACCATGAAGATCCAAGGTTTGCGTGGCAAAGGGTTGCTTCATTTGTTGAAAGCACCGTTTATTATTTTAGCCGCTTTGCGTGAAGCATTTATAATTTTACGACGCCATCGACCGAGCGTGTTACTCGGCATGGGTGGGTTTGTTACCGGTCCTTGTGGTTTGATGGCGGTGCTGATGAGGAAACCTCTTATTTTGCATGAACAAAATGCAATCATGGGACTGACAAATCGTATCTTGGCACCTGTTTGTAGCAAGATATTTGCAGGATTTGCTTATTCTTCGAACAACATTGAGACCTGTGGTAATCCAGTCCGCCATGAGCTGCTTACTATGGAACAACCCCAGCAGCGTTTTGCTAACAAGAATTATTCGTCAAAGCACTTTTTAATTATTGGTGGTAGTCAAGGGGCGAAAGCCTTGAACACTGTGGTTCCGCCAGCGATGCAATGGCTGAGTGAAAAATATCAAATAGAGGTTGTTCATCAAACAGGCAAGCAAGATTATGAGCGCGTTAAAAAAATATATGAAAGTGTCGAAGCCGATACCAGAGTAGAAGAATTTATCGAAGATATGCAAGCCGCATATGCATGGGCAGATCTAGTTATTTGTCGAAGTGGTGCGATGACATTAGCTGAGATTGCGAGCATAGGTTTAGGGGCAGTCTTAGTGCCATATCCCTACGCTGTTGATGATCATCAAACAGCTAATGCCCAGCAGTTTGTAGACTGCGGTGCTGCTTATCTAATTCCTGAGCAGCAGTTAAATCAGTCTTCATTAGCAACGATATGTGAACAGATTATTACTGATGATGAGTTCTTAGTGATGGCCGATAAGGCTAAAGCTTTAGCTTCAATCGATGCTGCACAAAGAGTGGCGGATGAATGCATGCTGCTCGGCAGAATTGATCAATCTCAGGAGGTGCACTGATGGAAGTTATGCGTCATCCAGCAACTTTGCCTATGCACCGCGTAAACAATGTATTTTTCATTGGCATAGGTGGTGTGGGTATGAGTGGTATTGCTGAAGTCATGCTCAACCTTGGATTTAACATTTTTGGCAGTGATAAGTCGTCCAATATTGCAACCCAAAGACTACAGGCATTGGGTGCGAGTATTTACTCTAAACATGATCAATGTCATATCAAAAACATGGATGTGGTGATTGTATCATCAGCTATCGATGAGAGTAATGTGGAATTGCAAGCCGCATTGGAATTGAGAA
>CAZKDD010000084.1:0-5629 GCA_964551535.1 uncultured Thiotrichales bacterium
CCATCAAGCAAACGATCACGTAACGCTTTAATACGCACATTATCACCGTCCATTTCGACTTCAGCTAATCTAAATGCTTCACCCATGCCAACGATTTGATGAGTAGGCAGCGTGCCTGAACGCATACCACGCTCATGACCACCACCATGCATCTGCGACTCAATTCGAATTCGTGGCTTACGTCGCACAAACAGAGCGCCGATACCCTTGGGACCATAAATTTTATGCGCAGAAAAACTCATTAAATCAACTTTCATTGCTTGTAAATCAATTTTCTCCTTGCCCGGGCTTTGTGCTGCATCAACATGCAATATCACTTTATTCTCACGCGCAATTTCACCTATGGCTTGTATGTCTTGTATCACACCGATCTCATTATTCACATGCATGATAGAGATCAACACTGTATCTTCACGAATAGTCGCTTTGAGAACATCAAGATCGACCAACCCGTTATCCATAGGCTCAAGATAAGTCACTTCAAAACCTTCACGTTCTAGCTGACGACAAGTATCGAGTACTGCCTTGTGTTCTGTTTTTAGCGTTATGAGGTGCTTGCCTTTCTTACTGTAAAAATGAGCTGCACCTTTAATTGCAAGGTTATTAGACTCAGTTGCACCACTGGTCCAAACAATTTCTTTGGGATCACAATTCACCAGACTCGCCACTTGTTGGCGCGCTCTTTCGACGGCCTCCTCGGCATTCCAACCAAAGGCATGACTGCGTGACGCAGGATTACCAAAATTTCCATCATAAGTTAAACAATCCATCATCACCTTAGCCACTCGCGGATCAACGGGCGTTGTGGCACTGTAATCCAGATAAATTGGTAGTTTATTTTGACTCACTCACACATTCCTTTCAGTTAGATCGTTGAAATTCAACGGTTTGTTCAATAACACTGGCTTGATCTGGGTTTTGATCATGACGTGCACTGTCTTGGCGTGCAGCCACATCTAATACATGCTGTTTGTTGATGGCGTCTTCAAGGGTGATGCCAGATAAAAACACATGAATTTGCGCACTTAACCCCTCCCATAAATCATGAGTTAAGCAACGCTGGTGATTTTGACACCCCTCACTACCTCCGCAGCGAGTGGCATCAACACTCTCATCAACCGCAGTAATAATATCTGCAATAGCAATTTCTTTCGCAGCACTCGCCAAATGATACCCACCACCTGGACCACGTGTACTTTTCACTAGGCCAGCTCGACGTATTCGACTAAATAGTTGCTCTAGATAAGATAGAGATATGCCCTGGCGCTGAGAAATATCACACAATGACACAGGCCCTTGATGTTGGTGTATGGCCACATCAAACATCGCTGTAACTGCGTATCTGCCTTTGGTATTTAATTTCATATCGCACCTAGATTGCCCACTCACGAGCTGCTTTATTAAGCCTTTACTGTATGGGTTGATGGTGCAATACCTGAGTAAAATGATCAAGTATGTCTAAAGAGGTGGTTAGACATCCTTTAAACACCCTTTAGCCACTCTAATCTATTGTTTTTTCAACGCTTTTCAGAATCCCTCTAAGGATATTTACATCCGCACTGGTCAGCTCAGTGCGATCGTACAGATATCTCACCTTGCGCATCAAAGGCACTGGATTTTCTTGATCGAGAAAATTCACTTTTTCGAGCACTGCCCATAAATGTTGATAGAAGCCCTCAATCTCTCCTGCCGGTGCAACGGCAGGGGCTTTCCTCATCGGCTGATCATCCTTTGCGGCAAGCTGTGCAACATGCCACTCATAGCAGATAATTTGTACCGCAGCGGCCAAATTCAGCGAAGCGTATTCGTCATTGGCAGGAATCGTGCACACGCTATGACATAGATCGATTTCTTCATTAGTGAGACCATTTCTCTCCCGCCCGAAGACAAAAGCCACCTTCAACCCATGGTATTGAGTGATTAACTCCTGCATCAATGGCTTTGGCGCTAGCACAGGAGCAGATAGCTTTCTGTCTCTGGCAGTCACACCAATGACACGCTGACAATCAGCAATCGCCTCCTGCAAAGTCTCACAACGCTGTGAATGTTCAAGCAATTCTGCTGCACCTGAGGCGCGTGCAAAGGCCACTGGATCAGGAAATATTTGGGGCTTCACCAAACTCAATTGAGTCAAACACATGGTTTTCATGGCACGGGCTGCTGCACCGATATTACCTGGATGTGAAGTTTCTACTAATACGATTTTTACTTGCATGAGATAATTATGGAATTTATGTAATTACATTGTAGGTTGGCTCTGTTACCCTGTGGCGCCTCAGGACACGACCTGACCATTGTTAATTTAAATAACGACTTTGTATATTGAGCTTATGAGTACACCTGCCCTAAATATTGCCATCAGTGCTGCTCGCGCGGCTGGCCATGTCATTATCAGAAACATTAACAGACGCCCAGATCTAAAAATTCAAGCCAAAGCCGTTAATGATTTTGTCAGCGAGGTTGATCATCAAGCAGAGTATGAAATCATCTCAATGATACGAAAAGCCTATCCTCACCATGCCATCCTAGCAGAAGAATCTGGCCAACATGAAGGCAAAGAATGCGAGTGGATAATTGACCCATTAGACGGCACTGCAAACTACATTCGGGGAATTCCACATTATTGTGTTTCTATTGCCATGCGTGAGGGCGGAAAAGTTCAACTTGGCGTGGTCTATGATCCAGTAAAAGAAGAGTTATTTTGTGCCGCACGAGGTGCAGGTGCGACTTTGAATAACCGGCGTATACGCGTAAGCTCACACAAAGAGTTAGCAGGAGGCCTGATTGCAACAGGGCTTCCGTGTCGTAAAGATCAGGCTAGCAGCGTAGACACATATATGAACACGTTGCGCCTAGTAGTACAAAATAATGCAGATATTAGAAGTGTAGGTTCTGCGGCGCTCGATTTAGCTTATGTTGCTGCAGGGCGCTACGATGGGTTTTGGATATCTGGCTTAAATAGCTGGGATATGGCTGCTGGCGCGCTATTAATCCAAGAAGCGGGAGGCTTAGTCAGTGACGACAAAGGGGGACATAATTTTATGGATAGCGGCAACATTGTTGCAGCCAACACAAAAATCTACAAACCTCTAATTACGGCACTCAACAGCGCCAATAAGAACTAGTACTTATTACTCAATCCAATCTCGCAACAAAGGCTACAAGCCAGCATAGGTCACTGTGGAAAGTCATATATTCGTGCACAGCAGATCTCAATCTCTGGCGTGGAATTGGATATTTATCGGTACTCAAGATTCACGCAAAATTCCACTCCTATGGGAGTGATTTAATCAAAGGGCATCGCATTAATGGGACGATTATCATTATCTCCACCCTCACTTTCATCGTCTTTGTCTTCATCAAATAGATCTTTAGCAGTCACATTCAATAGCACCAGTAATGAACTCGCGATATAGATGGAAGAATATGTACCAATCAGCACACCGACTAACAAAGCGAGTGCAAATGAATGAATGACTTCACCGCCAACAAAAAATAACGCTAACAACACAAACAATGTTGTCAATGAAGTCATAATAGTGCGTGATAGTGTTTGGTTGACTGAACCATTAATGACTTCCAAAGGTGTAGCTTTGCGCATTTTTCTAAAATTTTCTCGAATGCGATCAAACACCACTATCGTATCGTTTAAACTATAACCAATCACTGCTAGTACTGCGGCCAGTACTGTCAAATCAAAAGGCGCTTGCGTAATGGAGAAAAATCCAACAGTAAGCAAAACGTCATGGACCAGTGCGGCGACCGCACCCAGAGAAAATCTAAATTCAAAACGTAACATGACGTAAATTAGAATCGCCACCAGTGCGTATAAAACGGCAAGACCCCCATCATCTCTCAACTCATCACCCACTTGTGGACCGACAAATTCCACCCGACGCATACTCAACTCACCAGTACTCTCTAATGCTCTGAGTACTTGGTTACTAATTTCTGCCGCCTTGACACTTTCACTGGCGGGTAATCGGATAAGGACATCCTTGGCTGTGCCGAAATGCTGCACTATGACATCATCAAATTGTGCTGCAGCTAATGCCTCTCGCACAGGAGCAAGCTCCACATTTTGACTGTAACCCACCTCAACTATAGTGCCTCCAGTGAAATCAATACCAAGATTCAATCCTCTTGTTGATAGAGAAACAATTGATGCGAGTAATAGAACAATAGAAATAGTCCAGGCAATCTTACGACGACCTAAAAAATCTATATTCAGAGATTGTTTGAGTAATTGCATAAGCTTAGATCGCCAAAGTCGGCGCCTTTTTGTTTCCGTAAATAAGATTAATCAATGCACGTGTACCCATGATGGCAGTTAACATGGAGCAGAGAATGCCGATTGAGAGAGTTACCGCAAAGCCTTTGATTGGTCCGGTTCCAAAGGTGAATAGTACGATCGAAGCAATCAAAGTGGTGACATTTGCATCAGCAATGGTCGATAGTGCTTTGGCGTATCCTGAGTGTATGCTAGCTTGAGGTGAATTTCCGTTGCGGACTTCTTCTCGTATACGTTCAAAAATTAACACATTAGCATCTACTGCCATCCCCACTGTTAGTACAATTCCTGCAATACCAGGCAGAGTCAAGGTTGCACCAGGGATCAGCGATAAAATGGCAATGATTAACAGCAAATTGGCAGCCAGTGCCACGTTAGCTACCAAGCCAAACACACGGTAGTAAAGCACCATAAACACCATCACCAATAACATACCTAACATTACCGATAATTTACCTTGATCGATATTTTGTTGGCCTAAGCTTGGCCCCACAGTGCGTTCTTCAATGATATTCATAGGCGCTGCTAATGCACCAGCGCGTAATAGTAAAGCCAAATTTCGAGCTTCTCGTGTAGTTTCCAGTCCTGTAATTTGAAAACGTTTACTAAATTGATCTTGAATACGTGCAATATTAATAACTTCTTCAACACGGCGTATACGTGACTGTAATTGACCTTGCTCGTCTTTGTAATATTCAGTTTTGTTCTCAATAAACACCACAGCCATTAGACGTTTGATGTTTTCACCCGTTGCCTCACTGAATAAACGAGCTCCTTTTCCATCCAAAGTAATAAATACAGTCGCACCAGCTGTTTCAGGATCGATTCCCGATGCCGCATCGGTGATGTAATCACCCGATAGCATGACTCGACGCTTCAGCAACACCGGTACACCGCTTCGGTCATAGTAAAGTTTATCGCCTAGAGGGACTTGCCCCGTATCCTGAGCTAAATAGGCATCACCTTGTTCGTCTACGAGGCGAAATTCTAGTGTGGCAGTGGCACCTAATAACTCTTTCGCACGCGCCGTATCCTGTACCCCCGGCAATTGCACAACAATCCTATCGAGACCTTGTCTTTGTATAACAGGCTCTGCCACCCCTAATTCATTAACACGTTTTCTCAAGGTGGTAATATTTTGCTGAATAGCGAAACTCTGTAACTCAGTTTGAGCGGCTTGTTTTAACGTAGCATTGATGACATAACTTTCTTCGACGTCCTCAAAATCCAGCACCTGACGGAAATTCTTATTCAATACTTCAAGGCCTTGTTCGAAATTAGCACTATCTTTGAAGCGTACAGAGAGTTGGCCATTTTTCTGTGTCACACCTGCATAGC
>CAZKDD010000085.1:0-5529 GCA_964551535.1 uncultured Thiotrichales bacterium
CGGGAAACCGGGTTCGAACCGGCGACCTCAACCTTGGCAAGGTTGCGCTCTACCAGCTGAGCTATTCCCGCATGTCGATAAGATCGGACATTTTAGTGGATTTGTCAGACCTGTCAACGAGATAACAGCAACTTTTAAAATATTGACTGTGTGCCTGCTTATTAATTATGCAGAATATGGGCAAATATGTACTAAAACCTTGATATCATGGATAATTCTTCAGGGGACAGTAAAATCTAGATGTAATATGTCGTGTAAGTTACTATCAGTTGATGTTTGGGATACGCTATTACGCAGAGAAGTCCATCCTGATGGTGTTAAATTAGCGACTTCACGTTATATTTTTCAGGCTCTCTCATCTCAAACGAAACAGTTGTTTCGCACGCAACAAGAGATTCTTCAACTCAGACAAGCCATAGAGAGAAAGATCATTATGCAGCGTCTCGATGGCGATCTGCATGGTGAATATGCACTGCCTGAAGTGCTCAATGAAATGGCTGATATTCTTTGTCCGAACCCGAATGAACGCAGTGACTTTGCATCAGCAGCGCTTAAATATGAGATTGCTTTTGAAAAAGAGGTTTCTTATAAAGATCCACAAATAGAAAAAACATTAGCGTCTTTCGACGCTGATCAAATTATATTTTTAAGTGATTTTTATTTATCAGCCTCTTACATCAAGGAATTTTTAGAGCATGCTCAAATTCCAGCAATCTACACTCAGGGCTTAAGTTCATGTGATCTGGGTTTGAATAAACGCAGTGGATCCATCTTTTCGCATATACATGATAAATACCAAATAACACCTTCTGAACATATGCATGTGGGTGATAATGTTATCGGCGATGTCAAAGTGCCAAGATCGCTAGGCATGCAGGTTTATCACTATCAACCTAGAACACTCCATCGAAAAAGAAAAACTGTAGAGCATAGTTTTACAAAACCACGAGCCTATATCTGCACTCAACTTAATCAATATATTGAGGACAATAAATATTAATTCCCTCATATGAATAAATTGTCACAACATGCTTATAATCAAGGACTAAGTTATTCACTCTTGTTTATAGGTTTTGCTCAAAACATAAGAGAGCAAGTCGAAAAAAATAATATCCATAAAATATATTTTATCAGTCGAGAGGGGAAATTTTTAAAATCTCTTTATGATGGCTATGTGGCGCATATAAGCTCGCATGCATCTGCATTGAATCTTCCTGCCACATACCATTTAGAATTGAGTCGTGCCAGTACTTATGCTGCATCATTAGATGATTTGTCGATAGCATCTATGATGACTATTTGGAGACAGATCAAAACTATGTCGATAACCAATCTATTGATTACGATGAACTGTAATACAAAAGAGATTAGGCAGTATTTACATGCACAAGGTATTGATATCGATAAACCACGAAAAAGACTTTGGCTGAATCGACATACTATTGCCATCATGCAAGACAAACAGTTCATTTATTTGTGTGAGCAAAATATAAAGCAACAACGCATTAATCTATTGAACTATTTATCAAGGAAAGATTTAACACCGGAAATGAGTGGCAATATTTTATTTGTGGACGTTGGTTGGCGTGGGTCAATTCAGGATAATCTGGCCAGATTGCTACCTAATATCAATAGTTTTGGTGCTTACCTTGGCATAATAAAATACATAAATACTCAAGCAAGCCATGTTGAGAAAGCTGCTTACCTATTCGATCTAAACAAACAAATTATGAGCCAAAACACTCTAAGAGACTCCAATTCATTTGAACTCATTTGTAACTGCCGAACTGGCTCTGTAGTCGGCTATGAAAGGCATGCTCCATATCGACCGATTACAGTTGAAGTCACAGAAGAACAACAACTATATGACGACTTTTGTCGTCACTTTCAATCTGCGATCATAAATATGACTAACTATTTTGGCCGCGATGCATACACTCACTCCATTGTATCTAATGATCTATATCAGGCGAGTTTTAAAATTTACAACAAGATCGGCAATAATACTCATTGGTTATTAAAATATGTATTGCATCGTAATATTCGATTCAACAATCTTTTTGGTTATGGGCGCATAGAGAAAAAACTAAGGCCTTTAGATAAGTTAATTATTAGACGGAGTGAAAAAATCGTTAAATTTTTTAAAAAAACAATTAAAAAAGCGCGAAAAACAAGGGCTTAAATAAATTAATATAATGGAATAACTTTATCATTAACAAAGGTATAACGAGGTTGTTTATACCATCCATAAATTAGAGATTTTCTAGGCTCTTTATGTATCTTAGTTTGATAGATTCTTAATTCACCCGTTTCTATATCCATCCAGAAGTCTAAATCATAGAGTTTCTGTGGTTCTTTATGAACTCTAAAGTCAGTACATGCAAAATAAATATGATCATTAATTTGACGGACAGGGTTATGAATCTTTACGAATTCTAATTCGAGTATTTCGTTGGTTTTTTCATCCTTGAGGCGAAAGATACCATCCTCATCAACATGATTTGCAATATGCTTATACATGGCTTCTTTAATATCTTGCACATAATATTTTTTTACCGGTGCAGACGAATCAGCCATACTGACACTGCTTACACTTAGTAATGTAAGCAGCATCAATTGAATAGCTATAAGTTGAAACTTAGTGCTCATGTTTCTCCTCAGCCGCATGCCCAGCATGCTCTGCTGCCTTACCTGCATGCTCAGCAGCCTTGCCTGCATGCTCATGTTTCTCGTCAGCGGCTTTGCCTGCATGTTCTGCCGCTTTACCTGCATGCTCATGTTTCTCGTCAGCGGCTTTACCCGCATGTTCTGCCGCTTTACCTGCATGCTCGCCAGCACTGGCTAGCATGGGAAGGGCGACCAATAGTGCGATGATTAATTTCATGTTTTCTCCTAGTGTAATTGTGGTTGGTTAAAAATATTTTATGCTATACATCAGTAATATTTAAATTCCGACGTTTAATAGGTTCTCTCAATAATTCGACGGGTTTGAAAGCGAACTCCCGATTTTCAGGCAAGCCTATTATATGATGACCATTTCGTACTTCATCATTATCAGGTGGTATTGAATAAGTGCCAAACAACCTATCCCATAATGAAAGAATAGTGGAAAAGTTAGCATCACCATAGTTCCGATCGACTAAATGATGAGCCAGATGATAGCGCGGTGTGACGAGAAATAATGCCAGTGGTTTTTCAATGTAATCAGGAAAATCAATGTTTGAATGATGAAACTGTGCACACAAGCTAACCAGCATTTCAAATAAAAACCATGCCACAACAGTAGGGCCCCAAATCAAAATCCACGAGCCTTTAACGATAGCAGATATGGCCAACTCGCCGGGGTGGAATCTCAATGAAGTGGTCACATCCATTTCAGTATCAGAATGATGTGCTTTATGGAATCTCCATAGAAAACTCACTCTATGATTGGCGCGATGCCAAAAATAATCGAAAGCATCTAACACCACCAATGTAATTAATATTTCAGTCCAGCCATATAAGCCCAGCCAGCGAGAGATTCCCCAGCCTTGTTCATCAACATACACCGCCCATAATAGAAAGGGCACGTATATAAAGAGTCTTATAGTGACCGTATTAAACGCTGCTACGCCTAGATGAAAAAGTAGACGTTGATATCTAGGTTTATTGAGCTTGCGAGCAGATAAAAGTGTTTCTATGAAGAAAAACAAAACAAATCCTAAGAGAAAAATATATAGCTTGCCAGTATCGAGATTTATATCCATTCATCACCTATGCTGCATATGATCTGTGACCTTCAAAGACATCTAAAGTACAATAAAGTTTCTTATCGAATTTATCAATTAATCTGTTGTTGAATTTCGACATTAAAGCCGATCTGATTAATGATTTGATCTAAATCTCTGGGCAGTATGGGTTCTTCACCGTGAGGGCTGAATACCACCCGACAATGACTATCGGGTACTTGTCCAGACAGCAATACGCAACTGGTTAAATTATCTTTAATAAAATGATCGCACGCTTGATATTGAGAAATCAGCGAATAATCATCAGTAATAGATATCTTTAATCCCTGATCAACGTACTCAACGGGCAGGGAAAAATCAAAAGCTGCCACCGCGTGAGTGGCAAGTTGATTAGTTTTAATTATGAGGTAACAAGTTGACATGTTATCAGTGTAAGCAATAAGGATATTCATGACATCTGTCCGAACCTCATACAATAGGACAAGTGGTTTACAATGATTAAACAGTCAAAACCCATCTATAAACAAGGGGCTAAATAACTGCGCAGCATTTTATTGTTGTTCAAACACTTTTGGGGAATTGATCATGCAATCACTGATTGAACGTTGTGAAACGATCTGTTGGTCATAGAGCGAATGACATAGATTTGCCCCGCTGGGTGCTTTGACTGAGCGCTGTTGTAATAACGCAAGCACTGGAGAGGATGTAGATGCTTGACAGGCTATAGCTTCTATCACTAATGGACTGAACATTGCGGCATCTTCTTGCACTGGGCATTGAACAATATTATGCAAGGCCGTGAGCAACTTAGGACCAATAAATTGCGGACTCATTGATCCATGGTTATTAACTATTAACCGAGTTGCGGTATCGATATAAAAATCCAAAAAAACATTATTTTGTTGAAACATCATGAATGCATTGTGAACTTTTGTATAGCAACGCAATTTATTCTGCTTATCTGTTTGTATCCATACTTCACGCCCAAGCGCGTATGCAGCATCGATGAGATGAAAGCGCTCCGCGGCAAAAATATAAAAATCAGCATCACACCACACTACACGTTGATAACCTTGTTTGAGTCGACGACGTATAATATGAAGACGAGCCAAATCTGTGGCGATGACAATTTGTGAGGCCGTCTTATCGAGTATCTCTTCGCCAACCTCATCAAATAACTCATCTCCCAAGAATTCATAATCAAATAAATTCAGACGTGCCCAATCACGCACTGACTCACAACATTGCTCTAGCCATTGATCAGTTAAGGGTATCCTATGGGATTGAATAACAAGAGTCTGATTATTCATTATTGCGCATCTTTATACAGCCATAAATCATTGTATAGAGCATCATAGTCCACCCAATGATTGAGTGAAAATAAAAAGGCTCATAAACAGCGACTCAATAACGCTATTAATTGCATGCTGTGTCTGTATAATCCACCGGCATTCGACAGCAAGGAATTCGCTAGTGACTATTAAACTTCGTAATATCGCCATCATCGCTCACGTTGACCACGGTAAAACTACCCTTGTGGATCAGCTGCTTCAGCAATCAGGCACATTGGATATGCGCAATGCCCCTCAAGAACGCATCATGGATTCCAATGATCTTGAAAAAGAACGTGGTATTACCATCTTGTCTAAAAATACGGCGATCACTTGGAATGATTATCGTATCAATATTGTGGATACGCCAGGACACGCCGATTTCGGTGGGGAAGTGGAACGAGTGCTGTCTATGGTGGACTCGGTGTTACTCCTTGTGGATGCCGTAGATGGCCCCATGCCACAAACAC
>CAZKDD010000086.1:0-5491 GCA_964551535.1 uncultured Thiotrichales bacterium
GTCAAATCGAGGGCAAGCATGGGCAAAAAATGTCGGCTGGCGGATTGATTATCACATAGCGACTCCGGGTATACTTGGCAAGGCACGCAACGCAGAAATATACAAAGAACAACGCTTTTCTGATCATGCGCCACTGACTATCAATTACCAATTACAATTATAAGTCATCCAACTGAGCTAATTGTGACATACCAAAGAATTCATAATGACATATAACTCATGAATAAACTCCTTGGAAAAAATGTCATAGCATTATTCTTTTTAGGCATATCGTCTGGCCTACCGTTATTACTTGTGTTTGGCACCCTTTCTGTTTGGTTACGTGAAGCTGATATCGAGAGATCAACCATCGGCTTTTTAAGTTGGGCAGGCTTATCTTATGCTTTTAAATTTGTATGGGCGCCTGCTATTGATCACCTAGCCTTACCTGGTCTGACGCGCGTATTCGGACGTCGTCGCAGCTGGATATTATTATCCCAAGCCATCATCATCTTTGCTTTATTGTGGATGTCTTTATGGGATCCACAATTCAATCACTCCAATTTAATTCTTTTAGCCTGTGGTGCGGTACTGCTGGGATTTGCCTCTGCCACACAAGATATTGTCATTGATGCTTATCGTATAGATATTGCCGATCACGATCAGCAGGCTTTATTAGCAGGCGTTGCCATAGCTGGCTATCGCGTTGGGATGTTATTTGCAGGCGCAGGCGCCTTAGAATTAAGCGCACTATTTAACTCTGATCAAAGTTATTCCGCCGCATCTTGGCAACATGCCTATCAGTGGATGGCTATTTTCATGCTTGTGGGTGTGCTCACTACCCTTTTAATTCGTGAACCTAAACCCACTTATCAGCAATCTGAAATCGCTAATAATCTCTCCTTATTTCTACATTTTATTCTTGTCGTCAGCACATTTATCCTCACTTTTATCGTGCTGGGTCAGGGCATAGATGTTGTTACCACTTATCAGCTTATCGGATCCTCATTGTGGTTGGATTTCTTCTTAGCGACTGTACGTTTGTTGTTGGCGGTGTTTGCTGCCATTCAGGTTGGGCTGGCGCTGTGTAAGCTGGGTTTCCTTGAATATAGCGTGTTCAACACCGTATACATTTCTCCATTCACGGATTTCTTTAAGCGCTATGGGCAACTGGCGTTGTGGCTACTACTCATTATTTGTTTTTACCGAACCTCAGATATTGTCATGGGCGTCATGGCTAAAGTGTTCTATGTAGATATGGGATATAGCAAAACTGAAATCAGTCGCATCAGTTTCATATTTGGCACACTGGTCAGTCTAGTGGGTGGCATTGTTGGTGGTGTATTAGCTTACCGCTACGGCATTATTAAAATTCTTTTGCTTGGGGCTGTTACCGCTTCTAGCTCAAATCTAATCTTCATCTATCTTGCTAATCTAACTGCACCCTCAATCACTGCGCTGACTTGCGCTATTGTGGCGGATAATTTAGCGGGTGGACTGGCAGGTGGTGTTGCGGTTGCGTTTTTATCATCATTAGTGAATAAACAATTCAGCGCTACTCAATATGCGGCATTTAGCGCCATCACCTTATTAATTCCAAAACTTATCGCCGGTTATTCTGGGGCGTTTATCGATACCTTAGGCTATCAGTACTTCTTTGCACTCACCGCATTAATGGGATTACCCGTTATTTTGCTGATTTGGCTGATATGGAAACCCTATAGCGCACTTAGGCATCAAGACATTTCTAAACCGTGATCAACGCATAGTCATCGATTGGTGTAGGTTAACGGCGAACGCCGCCATGCGCGAAGAGAAGATGGGTGTATGACTATGGCTTGATATGAATAATGGTATTGTCTTCAACCAAGTTCCAGACTTCCATCATGTCCTGATTTTCTAAAGCAATACAGCCTTCGGTCCAATCTTTTTGTGCAAAAGTTAACTTTATGCGTTCATCCCAATCGCTAGGTTGACCGTGGATCATAATCTCACCCCCGGGATTAATGCCTTGCTCTTTTGCAGCCTTGCGTTGTTGTTCATTTGGATAGTCCACATGAATAGAGCGAAAAAAGCGACTATTTGGATTACGCCAATCTAAAGTATAAATTCCTTCAGGTGTTCGCGAATCGCCCTCTTGTTGTTTTTGTCCTATGGGTTGTTGGCCCAGCGCTATTGGGTAGGTCTTAATTATTTTACTGCCTGCATAAAGATACATTTTGCGTTGTTGTTTACGCACCAACACATAATCTATTTTCTCTATCGGCTGCACGCGCTTTTCCATCCTCGGTGAAAACAATTGCATGGCCACGGGGTCATACTGGTCATCGGGTGGCTGTTCTAATGGTGCTGCATTGAGTGCGCTGAAGCACAACCCGACTATTATCAATACGCGTGTAAGTTCTCTGACAAACATACAGCACGTTACCTTATGCTTGACTGCGTTTGCTCTTGATCCATTTAATGATAGGCGCCCATTGCTCACGGTCAATCGCGGTGGCGGCCGGCCCCATATCATAAATACCCAGCCCTCTTTCCGCGGCTCTTACATAGTTCTGACTGTCACGTAACAAGGTTAAATAGGGGACTTTTTGTTTACGTAAAAACTCATCGAGTTCCGCTGAAATATTGGTGATTTCACGAGCACGATTTGCAATCAACGCAATCTTTGCCTTTTTCTGGGCAACTGGTGCTGATTTTTTGATTTCATCAATATATTTTTTTGCTGCTCGCATATCGATAGGCGAAGGTAATACTGGAATTAAGATGGTCTGGGCTTTTCTTATTAATCGCGTTAATTCACCCCCGCGTATGCCTGCAGGGACGTCCATGATAACTATATCCGTATTACGCTTAACCTTTTCAGGGTTTTTCTTATAAGCGGCAATACCTTGAATAGCAGGTTTTGCTGCTGAACGTGCTGATAACCAATCCAGACTACTGCATTGTTCATCGTAATCCATCAACACCACGTTTTTATTTTGGGAGGCAAAGTAACTCGCTAAATTTGTCGCTAAGGTGGTTTTACCTGAACCGCCCTTAGCATTTGCTATCATGATATGACGCATAACCACCGCCTTATTTTGATTTCTTTGTTTGTGTTCAAGAGTTTGAACTATGTGTGGCGGGGTGACAAGACTCTATCAGTGAACACACTGGTCAAAACTCAGCAACTACCGGGGTATGATCTGACGGTCTTTCCCATGTTCTGGGGGTTTTATCAATAATACTTTGTTTACATAGACTTGATAGTGCTGGGCTGGCCAAGATCAAATCTATGCGCATGCCATGATTACGCCTGAAGCCACCGCCACGATAATCCCACCAACTAAATGCTTTTTCTTCTTGTTCAAACAAACGAAAAGTATCTTTTAATGCACCATTGAGCATAGCTTGGTAGGCTGCGCGTTCTTGATCGCTACATAAAATCTTACCTTTCCATGCCTCTGGGTCATGCACATCACGATCATCCGGTGTGATATTGAAATCACCTAGCACGACTAATTTTTCATGTTTGTTCATTTCTTTTTTTACAAATTGTGTGACTTTATCTAACCACTGCAATTTGTAATCAAATTTTTCACTACCCACGTCTGAACCGTTCACTACATATAAATTAATCACTCGCACACCCTCGATTGTGGCAGCAAGAATGCGTCGTTGAGGATCGTCTAGATTTTTTATATCAGTAATAATATCGGTGGCGGGCTGCTTTGATAGGATGGCCACGCCGTTATAGGTTTTTTGACCAGAGAAAACCACGCGATAACCCGCTTCTTCTATATCTGCTTGTGGAAAATCTGCATCTTGCGTTTTCGTTTCTTGCAAACACAGAATGTCTACTTGACTAGTGTCTAGCCATTCCAAAACCTGTGGTAAACGCACTCGCAGTGAATTTACATTCCAACTCGCTATTTTCACAATTAAACGTCTATGTTAGTGGCAGATAATGCGTTTTTCTCTATGAAATCGCGGCGAGGTTCTACTTGATCACCCATCAACGTAGAAAAAATATCATCCGCAGCGATAGCGTCTTGAATACTGACTTGTACTAACAACCGCGAATCAGGGTCCATAGTGGTCTCCCATAATTGTTCAGGGTTCATTTCACCTAGTCCCTTATAACGCTGAATACTTTGACCTCGCTTGGCTTCTTCCATCAACCAGCTAATGACTTCACTAAACTCAGAGACATTTTTCTGTTTATCACCACGTTTAATATACGATGTTTCCCCAAATAATCCTTCCAGATTATTGGCGGTGGCTTGCATTACTTTGAATTCAGCGCTTTGGAAAAAGTCTGCTGTATAGACATCATCGTCTCCCAAACCATGAATAAATTTCTCCACTATTAATTGTGGTTTGTCTGTTTGCCATTGCAATTGATAACTAAAGCGTGTGCCAGGATTTTGATTTTTATTCAATTGCGCAATGAGTGTATCGGCCCATGCTTGCATTTGTTCATTACTCGCAAGCCCCTCTGAATTTGGTAATGACTGTTTTAACATCGCTTGTAGCACTTCCATAGAATGGCTTTGCTCTAGTCGTTGCATGATGGCAACGGTCGCCATGTATTCTTTGGCTAGTGTTTCTAATGCGGTGGCTTTAATTACAGGACTTTGGTCATCAATATAAAGTTCCGCATTATTGACCGCCATATGTAGCAAGTAAGCATTTAATTCAGATTCATCTTTGACATAAGTCTCTTGTTTACCTTTCTTAACTTTAAACAAAGGTGGTTGACCAATGTAAATATAACCATTTTCAATTAATTCTGGCATCTGGCGATAGAAAAAAGTCAATAACAAGGTTCTGATATGAGATCCATCCACATCAGCATCTGTCATGATAATAATGCGGTGATAACGCAATTTTTCTATATCAAATTCATCTTTGCCGATACCACAACCTAAAGCGGTGATCAGCGTCGCGACTTCCTGTGAAGACAACATTTTGTCAAAACGAGCTTTTTCGACATTAAGTATTTTTCCTTTCAATGGCAAAATTGCTTGCGAATGACGATCGCGACCTTGCTTAGCTGAACCTCCTGCGGAATCACCCTCCACTAAAAACAATTCAGAATTAGCAGGATCTTTTTCTTGGCAATCGGCTAATTTCCCTGGTAACCCTGCGATATCTAACGCCCCTTTGCGTCGCGTCATTTCACGTGCTTTGCGCGCGGCTTCACGGGCACGGGCACTATCCACTATTTTGCTCACAATAGCCTTAGATTCTGTAGGGTTTTCAATCAGGAATTCCTGCAATAATTCACCTACCAAACCTTCAACTATTGGCTTGACCTCGGAAGACACTAATTTATCTTTAGTTTGTGATGAAAACTTGGGATCAGGCACTTTTACTGAGAGCACAGCGGTAAGACCTTCGCGTGTATCATCGCCCGTCAGCACAGTTTTTTGTTTTTTGTTATAGCCCTCTTTTTCCATGAATTGATTGATACTGCGTGTTAACGCCCCGCGGAAACCCGCAAGGTGTGTTCCACCGTCACGTTGAG
>CAZKDD010000087.1:0-5431 GCA_964551535.1 uncultured Thiotrichales bacterium
TATATTATCGCTTCGCTATGATTTATCTCAATAATACTTATTGTTCTTTTAGTATTGTGGAATTGTACACAAGGTTTGAGAGAATGCAATTTGTGTGTGATGCTTATTTATAGTCTATTTTGTCACACGATATTGTTTAAAAAGAACGTATAATTATTTGTAGACAATACAAAATAAGTATCACGAAAAATGCAGAAAGGTCGATCATATTTACTGGTGGCAGGATTTTTCTTGCCGGTCTTAATAAAGGTTCTGTAATAGAGTAAACAATAGCAGCTAAAGGATTCTCCTGTTGATAAGGGGATTGGAACCAGCTCAAGATTGCGCGAATTAAAATCGCATAAATTAAAATATTCAACATTGTTGAAATAACTTGTAGCGTAGAGGCAATTAGCAGAGTGCTAAGTGGCAGCTCCAAGCCATTGAGTCGCGCTAGTGAATATATCCTAACCCCCTGAAGGATAAGTATTAAAATCCAAATGGCGCTGTCTATATTACCTATACTTGGAATGATTTTGCGTAAAGGAATTAGCGCAGGATTAGTAATACTCACCAGAAACTGGGAAATTGGATTGTAGAAATCGGCACGCGTATAGGCTAACAATACGCGCAGCAATAATGCGCCTACATACATAGAAATTAAAATATCGACGAGGAACACAAGTAGGTTATTGGCAGCAGCCATCATTCATCCTTAAAGGTATTACTTATTTCAGCGGCACGTTGGTAGGCTGCATCCAGAGCTTTATGTACGGTGCCCTCAAGATCATGTTGGTGGAACACATTCAGTGCACTTTCCGTGGTGCCGCCCTTAGAAGTTACATTTTGTTGTAATTGCAAAAATGGCACATCATTTTGAGCAAGTAGTGCAGCGCCCAGCACCGTTTGCTGAATCATCAGACGTGTTTCTTCTTGACTAAAACCCATTGATTCGCCGGCTTTTTGCAAGCAAGACATCAAGTGGAAAACATAGGCTGGACCACTTCCAGACAGGGCGGTTAATGCATCGATTTTTTCCTCACTCTCTAGCCATAGAACTTTCCCTGTTGCTTGCATGACATGTTGCGCTAGCGTTTTATGCTGTGGTGATGTTGCCGTGGATGTATAAAGCCCGCTCATGCCTACACCGATGCTGGCTGGCGTATTTGGCATACAGCGAATTACAGTGTGTTGTTCTCCTAACCACGAGAGTATGGCTGCACAGGGAACGCCAGCTGCAATCGACAGTACCAAAGTGTTAGCAGTGAGTTCGTTGGCCAATTTCTGGCAAGTGCTTTTCATATCTTTAGGTTTCACTGCAAGAATGACAATATCAGGTGGCGTGTGACACTGCTCACATTGAGTGATGAGTGTGGCTGCTGGGAACTGTGCGCTTAATTGTTGGTGACGATCAGCATTCTGTTCACACAGAACCAACTGAGGACAAGAATCTAACTGCATAAGACCCTCTGCTAAAGCGCTACCCATGTTGCCTAAGCCAATAATCAGAACGGTTTGATGTGTCATTAGTATCGTCATGCGCTTATTCCTTTGGGTAACGGCGTGGGCCAAAGATGGCAGTGCCGATACGGACCATGGTTGAACCTGCCGCAATGGCAGCTTGATAATCATTACTCATACCCATAGATAGCGTATTACAATGATTCAGCTTAGGTTTCAGTGAGCTTAATAATAACCTAAGTTGATTGAAGGTTTCATATTGTGAATCAAAATCAGTTTGTACCCGTGGTATTGCCATCAATCCAGCCAATTCTATATTAGGCAAGGCACCGATTGTGTTTGCCAAGCTTGGCAGTTGCTCGGGTGCTATGCCGGATTTGCTGTCTTCATCATCGAGATTGATTTGAATGCATACCTTCAAAGCTGGTAGGTGTGCAGGCCTTTGCTGGCTGAGTCTCTGGGCAATAATTTCTCTGTCAACACTATGTACCCAGCTGAAGTTTTCGGCTATGGGACGAGTTTTATTCTTTTGAATCGGGCCTATGAAATGCCAAGTGATATTTAAATCTGAAAGAGCAGAGATCTTGTCCAGTGCCTCTTGTAGGTAATTTTCACCAAAATGAGTCTGACCGCATGCGTAAGCATGTCGACACTCATCCGCGCTTCTAGTTTTGCTTACTGCGATCAATAGCACATCATCCGTGCGATTAAATTGTCGGCACACCGCATCGATGTTTTCTCGAGTAGATGAAATATTATGCGCTAGATCAACAGAACTCATGGGGCAGGTCGCTTGTCATTTATCGTGTGAATAGGTTGGCTTATCGCTAAATTACAGATTAGCGCTTTACATACGCATAGTATGCCATTGAAACCTGAGATGCAGAAATCATTACTAAACACCATAAACAAAATGTCAGCTATTCATTTATCCAACAATATTTTGTACACACTGATAATTCAAATGAGTCAATCGATATGCAATATTTAAATACTCACAGGATGCTGCAAAGATTATGAATTTAGCGCACGCGCCTGAGATTCATTCAAGTTTGGATTTGCAGCTCACAGCACAGCATGACAATAAAAATGATATAGGAATTGATGCTATGAATAGTGAGCATGGTCCTCAATCAACCCCTGATATTGCCGAATTATTAATGTTTTCAGTGCAACATAAAGCCTCTGATTTACATCTATCCGCGGGTCTTCCACCGATCGTTCGTATTGACGGAGATATGATACATATTAAATCCACAGCACTAAACAGCGAAAATGTGCGCTGTATGTTGGATGAGATCATGACCGATCAGCAGCGTGAAGATTTTGACAACAACCGAGAAATTGATTTTTCTTTTGACATGGCAGGTTGCGCGCGTTTTCGTGTTAATGCGTTCAATCAAAATCGTGGTGTAGCCGCAGTATTGAGAACCATTCCTAGTGAAGTTCATAGTCTAGAGACACTTGATAGCCCGCAAATTTTTCATCAAATAGCTGCATTACAAAAAGGCTTGGTATTAGTCACAGGGCCTACGGGGTCAGGCAAATCCACCACATTAGCCGCGATGATTGATTATAAAAATCAAAGCGAATACGGCCATATATTGACAATTGAAGATCCCATTGAATTTATCCATGAGAGTCAAAAATGTCTAGTTAACCAACGAGAAATTAATCGCGATACAAATAGTTTTAAACATGCATTGCGCTCAGCACTGCGTGAAGATCCCGATACAATTTTGGTCGGTGAGTTGCGTGATCTGGAGACGATCAGTCTTGCGCTGACAGCAGCAGAAACAGGTCATTTAGTCTTTGCCACATTGCATACCAGTTCTGCGGCTAAATCCATAGGCAGAATCATCGATGTATTTCCTAGCAATGATAAAGCCATGGTGCGTTCAATGTTGTCGGAATCATTACAAGCGGTAGTGTCACAAACACTATGTAAAAAAATTGGTGGTGGGCGCGTGGCGGCTCATGAAATTATGATAGCCACCCCTGCGATTAGAAACCTCATACGAGAAGATAAGATTGCACAAATGTATTCTGCTATACAAACTGGTCAAGATGTGGGTATGCAGACATTAGATCAATGCCTACAACGCATACTTGAGCAGGGCATCATTTCACTGGAGGAAGCTGCTCTTAAAGCTGTCTATAAAGAATATTTCTCATAAAGGTGATCGACGGGATCAGTGATTATGTAAACGCTATGTGTAAAGCCGATGGCATGGAGGGTGATTTAATAGACCGAATATGCATCGAATACCGGGCCATCAACACATACACGCTTCATCTGAGCTTGACCTTGGGCATCTGTGATCTCGACCGTGCAACCGGCACATCCACCGACAGCACATGCCATGTGTTCCTCAAGAGAAAGTTGGCAAGCTAACTGATATTTTTTGGCTAGTGCTGCAACAGCACTCAACATCGGTTCGGGACCGCAAGCAAAAATTTCTACACTAGCTAATTGTTGAGTGTCTAACTGTGATAGCCAGCACTCGGCTAGTTCATTGATGTAGCCATCAAAAAAGCCTTCATAACCTTGTTTTGAACATAAGCGCGACGGGATATCTTGAGCGTGTAAAGATTGCATAACAGCATCGCTTTGCTCAGGTACGCCCGCCAGCGATTGTTGAGATGTGGCAACGGCGAAGGGAAATGCAATTTCCGAGCCCATCATCACCAGGGGGGTAATATCGGTATGCGCTCGCAGATACTCTGCAAAAAATACGATGGGGGGTATGCCCACACCTCCTCCCAGCAATAGCGGTAATGTTTTGTTGTCTGATAATTCAAAACTATTCCCGATAGGTCCAAGACAATGCAATTGATCATCAATCCTCGCAAGACTAAGATTGCGTGTGCCTTCACCGACAGTTTTATAAAGCACCTCTATCCAGCCCTGTGCTGCATCACATCGTAAAACTGAAAACGGACGCTTCAAAGCATATGGATTTTGATCACAACTCAAGTGAATAAAATTACCGGGTAGCACATGAGCCGCACAGTTTGGAACATGCAGACGAATAATATACTGATTATCGGCGAGAGCATGATGCTCAAGCACGCGCGCTTGCTCTGGAAAAATGGATGCTTCAGTCATGATTTAAGTTGGTAGACTAGTTCACCTTCGACAAAAGTATGAGTCACTCTGCCTTGTAACGTCTGATTGAGGTAAGGCGTATTTTTACCCTCACTGTGGATAGTTTCTGCGCTGAGTTGCCAAGTTTGTTGTGGGTCAAATACACAGATATCGGCAGTGGCACCGACACTGAGGTGGCCAGCATCAATGCCAATTAATTGAGCGGGTTTGGTGGTTACCAGAGCAACGGCTTCTGATAACGATAGTGCAGTTTCTTGGCTGAGTTTCAATGTTAGAGGCAGTAGTGTTTCTAAGCTAGAGATGCCAGGTTCGGTGGCTGGGAATGGAGCTAGCTTAGCATCAGGTTCATGGGGTTGATGATCAGAACACAGACTCACTAAGGCTTTACTATTTAAACGTGCCCGTAACCCCTCCAGATCCGAGCGACTGCGCAGCGGTGGAATAACATGATAATGACTATCAAAGTTATGGATGTCTTCGTCGCTGAGAAATAATTGATGCATACATATATCAGCACTGACGGGTGCGCCGTCATATAGTGCGCGTTCTAGCATTTGCAGAGTGCGCTGAGTTGAAATACGACAAAAATGTACACGCACATTGGTATCTTCGATGATAGATAAGCAAGTGCTGGCCGCAGCGGTTTCAGCAGCAGTAGGGATGCCCGGTAGTCCCATGCGAGTTGCATTTGCGCCTTCATGCACGCAACCGTTGGCAGCTAATTGATGATCATGTGGGTGAAAGAATACGGTAAGATCTTGACTAGCAGCGTATTCCATTGCGCGTCTGAGGACTAAATTATTCGCTAGTGGATGCAGGGTGTTACTGACGCCAACCACACCGGCTTGTTTTAAAGCGGCCATTTCGCTTAAGTACTCACCT
>CAZKDD010000088.1:0-5392 GCA_964551535.1 uncultured Thiotrichales bacterium
GAGAACATTTTCAATCAAATGCAAGATGGTGAAGTGGTCAGCGTAAATATTCTGATCAAGGCAGATGTTCAAGGCAGTTCTGAGGCATTAAAAGATTCTCTAGTCAAACTCTCAACGGAAGAGGTCAAGGTCGCCATAGTGAGTTCTGGGGTGGGTGGAATCACCGAGTCTGATATTAATCTTGCCGCCGCTTCTAATGCTATCGTGATTGGCTTTAATGTGCGTGCAGATGCAAGCGCACGTCGAGCTCTTGATGATACGGGGGTAGATTTGCGCTATTACAGTGTCATATATGAAGCTATTGATGATGTTAAAGATGCGATGAGTGGTCTATTGTCACCGGAGTTACGCGAAGAGATTGTTGGCATTGCTCAGGTGAAGGATGTGTTTAAGTCATCCGCATTGGGTGCTGTGGCAGGATGTATGGTTGTCGACGGCGCAGTGAAAAAAGGCAATCCAATTAGAGTGCTGCGTGATAATGTGGTTGTTTATGAGGGTGAATTGGAATCATTGCGACGACATAAGGACGATGTTAATGAAGTTCGCTCAGGCACGGAATGTGGTATCGCAGTTAAAAACTACAATGATGTGAAGGCGGGAGATCAGATCGAGGTTTACGAGCGCACAGAAGTGGCACGGACAATTGATTAATAATGCCTAGAGATTATCCTCGTTCATTACGTATTGCTGAACAAATACATCGTGAAATTGCTGTTATGTTGCGTGAGGATATTAATGATCCGCGCGTCAGTGATTTCTCTATAACTGAGGTGGTTGTGAATAAGGATTTATCCACAGCTAAGATTTATTACACACCATTTTCGTCTGCTCACGATACTAAAGAATTACAGAGAGGATTGGATAGTTGTGCCGCTCATTTAAGAAAAGAATTAGGGAAGCTTTTGCGTATAAGAGTGATTCCTAAATTGGTTTTTTATTATGACGATACTACTGAAAGATCCACCCGTCTTGAAGAAATTTTGACGCAAGAAAAAGTTAAACAAACTCGTTCTTAGTTTCAGTCAACATTAATAATAATTTCGTGGCAAATAGAAAAAAGCGTGGTATTGATATGCATGGTCTGGTGGTATTGGATAAACCGCTAGAGTTAAGTTCTAACCATGCTCTACAACGAGTTAAACGTCTTTTTAATGCTCGCAAAGCAGGCCATACAGGGACTTTAGATCCGTTAGCTAGTGGGGCATTAGTCATATGTTTTGGCCGTGCGACCAAGGTCGCAGAGCATATTACTTGCTTACAAAAGTATTATTCGGTGGTTGCCAAGCTGGGCCAAGAAACTACCACGGGTGACAGTGAAGGCGAAGTGACACAGCGAGCCGATGTTGATGAACATCACATTGCAGCCTTTCAGTCCTTGATACCACAATTTTTGGGCGTTATTGAGCAAGTGCCTCCAATGTATTCAGCGTTGAAGAAAGATGGTGTGCCACTCTATAAACTTGCTCGCCAAGGTCAACAAGTAGAGCGTAGTCCTCGCCAGGTGAAAATTCATGAGATCGTGTTGGGAGAAACCACGCATGATACGGTGGAGATGATGGTCAAGTGTTCCAAAGGCACCTACATCAGAACACTGGTTGAAGATATGGGTCGCGCGCTTGGTTGTTATGCGCATGTGAAATTGTTGAGAAGAATGTCAGTAGGAGATTTCGGCACACTCTATCCCATGACTACTCTGCAACAAATGGAATCTATGTTGCAGCATAATGAGAACATTGAGTCTCTGATTCTACCGACAGAAAGTGCTTATTCAGGCTATCCCAGTAAGACTTTGAATGAAGGTTTTGTACAGATTCTGCAACGAGGCAAAAGTTTGCAGTTAGAGCAAGCTGATTCATCAAAATATCTGCGTATATTCGATACACAGGGGGTTTTTAGGGGGTTGGCTGAGCTAGAACAGGGTAAGACTGTGAAATTTAATCAATTTTTTAGCGCTCGGGGCTAAATTAAGTATTGTATGAGCTGATTCACATGGTAGAATCGCGCATCCTTGAAAAATCATAAGACAGAAATAATAGAACATGGCACTAACAGCAGAAGACAAATCAGGCATTATTGAACAGTATCAACAGTCAGCTAATGATACAGGATCACCCGAAGTTCAGGTGGCACTTCTGTCTGCACGTATTAAATATCTTAGTGACCATTTTGCTGACCATATACATGATCATCATTCAAGACATGGTCTTTTAAAGTTGGTAAATCAACGTCGCAAGTTACTGGACTACATTAAGCGTAAAGACCAGAGTCGATACCAACAATTGATTTCATCTTTAGGTCTGCGTCGATAAAAGATTGATGTCCCAGCTGTTCATGCATGTCTGGTCATCTCTGTCGAACGTACGACATCCACATTTTGAAGTTGATGTTACAGCTTCAATCAAAAATTTTTTAGCCCATTCCCGTGAAGGCACAGGAATGGCTCTTCTATTCAGATAATGATCATGAGTGTTCTCAGATCCGTTCTGTGTAGTTTCATTTGTCATAGTCAATTCTTATAGGAAATCCTAGTGAAAAGCATAAAGAAATCTTTCCAGTTCGGCGCACAAGAAGTAACGATAGAAACCGGCGAAATCGCCCGTCAAGCAGATGGTGCGGTCATTGTTAATATGGGTGGTACTACGGTACTTGTTACTGTAGTGGGCGTGAGAACCGCTAAAGAGGGGCAAAGTTTCTTTCCTCTGACAGTTAACTATCAGGAGAAAACTTATGCCGCAGGTAAGATTCCTGGTGGCTTCTTTAAACGTGAAGGTCGACCAAGTGAGAAAGAGACGCTTACATGCCGATTGATTGATCGCCCTATACGTCCACTGTTTCCAAAAGGTTTCAAAAATGAAGTTCAAGTCATCGCAACCGTGATGTCTATGAATAATGATATAGACGCAGACATACCTGCTTTGATCGGTACTTCTGCGGCTCTGGCCATATCAGGCATTCCTTTTGATGGTCCGATTGGTGCTTCAAAGGTCGGTTACATCAATGGTGAATATGTTATTAACCCAACCTTCTCGCAGATAGCAGAATCAGATCTTGAACTCGTGGTTGCTGGCACGGATAACGCAGTATTGATGGTGGAGTCTGAAGCCAATTTGTTGTCAGAGGAAGTCATGTTGGGTGCGGTCATGTTTGGTCATCAACAGATGCAAGTGGTAATTAACGCTATTAGAGAGTTGGCTGCTGAAGTCGGTAAACCCCGTTGGGAATGGACTGCGCCTGAGGCTAATGAAGCGTTGGCCAGTCAAGTTGCGGCGCAATATACAGCCGCATTGAGTGATGCATATAGCATTTCTGAAAAACTCTCACGTCAACAAGCTATCGCAGAGATCCGTGAGCAGGCCAAACAGGATTTGTGTGTTGAAGATGGCCCCAGTGAGGCAGATGTTGCTGCTGAATTTTCAAGTTTAGAAAAAAATTTGGTGCGTGGAAAAATTATCTCTGGGGAGCCACGGATCGACGGGCGAGATACCAAAACCGTACGACCGATATTTGTTAGAACAGGCATTTTAGAGAGAACCCATGGTTCGGCATTGTTTACCCGTGGAGAAACTCAAGCGATCGTGGTCACGACACTAGGCACTGGGCGCGATGCTCAAATCATTGATGCAATAGAAGGTGAGCGTAAAGAAACGTTTATGTTGCATTATAATTTCCCTCCTTATTCAGTAGGTGAGGCAGGCAGAACAGGCTCACCAGGTCGTCGTGAGATAGGTCACGGAAAGCTAGCTAAGCGTGGCGTGCAGGTGATCATGCCTAGTCAGGAAGAATTTCCATATGTTATTCGTGTGGTATCAGAAATTACTGAGTCAAATGGTTCCAGCTCTATGGCCTCGGTATGTGGCACCAGTCTTGCGTTGATGGATGCAGGGGTGCCAATCAAAGCACCAGTTGCAGGTATTGCCATGGGATTGATCAAAGAGGGTGATAAATTTGCGGTGTTATCAGATATTCTGGGTGATGAGGATCATCTCGGTGATATGGACTTTAAAGTAGCCGGTTCCGAAGAGGGTATTACGGCATTACAAATGGATATCAAGATTGATGGTATCACTGAAGAAATCATGAAAATCGCACTTGAACAGGCAAAAGAGGGACGTATTCATATTTTAGGCAAGATGTGTGAAGTGATTAATAGTCCTGCTGAGATGTCTGAATATGCGCCTCGATTACTCTCCATGTCTGTGCATCCAGATAAGATTCGTGATGTGATTGGTAAGGGGGGCGCTGTGATTCGCTCTATTACCGAGGAAACTGGCGCGACTGTCGACATAGACGATGAAGGTAATATCAAGATCGCATCAGTGGATAGAGCGGCAGGTGAAGAGGCCAAAAAGCGAATTGAACTGATTACGGCTGATGTTGAAGTAGGAGCAACCTATGAGGGTAAAGTGGCAAAAATTATGGACTTCGGTGCGTTTGTTACCATTTTGCCAGGACGTGATGGGCTTGTTCACATTTCACAAATCTCAAATGAGCGTGTGGAAAATGTCTCTGATGTACTAAAAGAAGGCGATATGGTTACTGTTAAAGTATTAGAAATCGACAAACAAAATCGCATTCGATTAAGCATGAAAGAAGTGGCTAAAGAAGACGCCAAAGAAGATGCCAAATAGCTAAGGATGGGTTGTCATCAATTAAGTGGGGTTGGATGAGCAAAAACAAATGGTCTGAAAAACTGAATCCTGAACAGTATGATGTGTGTTGGAATAAGGGGACAGAAGCTCCTTTTACTGGCGATTTACTCGATGAAAAAGGTGATGGCTATTTCAAGTGTGTTTGTTGTGAAACTATCTTGTTTGAGTCCACGACTAAATTTGACTCGGGAACGGGTTGGCCGAGCTTTTGGCAGGCTGCGAATCACCAGGCGATCGACTATATCACTGATCAATCTCATGGTATGACGCGAACTGAAGTGTGTTGTAAGAATTGTGGGTCACATTTGGGGCATGTGTTTGATGATGGTCCTCAACCTACCGGAAAACGTTACTGCATCAATTCCCTTTCGCTTATTTTTGATGCCAAGTAAAGCTATTGCACGCGTATATTTTGAGTCAAAAAACCATCTCAGAAGGTCAATATTTGTACAAATGTGCTGTGCACTAGATAAGTCCTAAATATAGGCTGATAAGAAAATTCTCATGGTCGCAAATTGAGTTAATATTAGGCTGTGGTTTTACGTATTTCTGGTGCTATAATCAGGGTATTCCATTTGAAGTTTGGGCTTTTCTAGAACATCAAAAAGCCTTGGAAGTATAAAAAATATTAAGACACTATTAATTAACAAGGGATTAAGATTCGTAGGAGGTTTGATGAAGAAATTTCTAATCAACGTGCGTTACTTTTTAGCGCCACTATTGATCCTAGCGTCAATGTTCGG
>CAZKDD010000089.1:0-5371 GCA_964551535.1 uncultured Thiotrichales bacterium
ACTGCCGCTTCTACTGCCTGCCTGCTAATAATCTTTATCTTTTTACTAGAGAGCTCTCTCGCTTATTGGCTACCTAATCAATCGACAGAAGATTTTGAATCACTCAGCATCAGCAGTCGTCTACTTGCACCTATCGTCGGGTCACTGATATTAGTTATCGTTTTCAAATTCATCACGCGCGGTCCAGTTAGCGTAGGCGTGGTGGATATATTAGATAAAGTGCGCTACCACGAAGCCGTGGTACCACTCAAAAATTTAATTGTTCAATTCATTGGCGCTTTTGTGGCTCTGCTCAGTGGACACTCTATGGGAAGAGAAGGCCCATCTATACACATGGGTGCGGCTCTCGGCAGCTTACTCAGTCAATTTCTCAAATTACCCAACAATAGCACTCGTACTTTACTGGCATGTGGTTCAGCCGCAGCCATTGGGGCCGCCTTCAACACCCCCCTGGCCGGAGTCATATTTGCCATGGAAGTCATCGTAGTCGAATATACCTTCGCTAGCTTCATCCCAATCATTATCGCTGCTGTCACTGCGACCGCCATTACTCAACTGGCCTACGGGCATTTCTCTTTGGTGGAAATCGATGCCATGCCTGCAATTGCTGTCAGTGAAATACCCTACTTAATTCTCTTAGGAGTACTCGTTGGTTGCGCATCCACTGTATTTACTTACTTGGTTAAAATTATTGCGCAAAGAACGCATAACCTGGATTTATCAATACGTTTTCTTCTGGCAGGGGCTATTACGGGTGCGGTCGCAGTGTTTATTCCCGAAGTCATGGGCACTGGCTACGACACTATCACGGCAGCGATTTTAGGAGAATTATCTCTAATCGCATTACTCAGTATTATGATATTCAAACTGATCACCACCGTATTCGCGGTGGGTTGTGGCATTCCTGCGGGTTTGATTTCACCCACATTGGTGATTGGCGCTGTGGGTGGAGCATTTATGGCGGCATTCCTGCATCATAGCTTGGATTTACCCATTCAAAACACCGGCATATACGCCATCATCGGCATGAGCGCCATGATGGGGGCGTGTTTACAAGCTCCTCTGGCAGCTCTTACCGCAGTGTTTGAAATTACCACCCATCACAATATCATCTGGCCCAGCATGTTGAGCATAGTCGTCGCCCAATTAGTCAGTCGACAATTATTCAAACAACCTCCAGTATTCGATCTGTTGCTGAATCTTCGTGGATTGTCTTATCAACATGACCCTCTAGTCCAATCACTGCAACGCACTGGGGTTAGCAACATCATGAATGAAGACTTTGTATGTTTATCAAAAGTTGCCACTCGCCATACCATTAATCATATTCAAATCCCTGATTGGATTGTCATTGAAGACGATAAGCACAATCCGATCGCAATCCTCACTGGGCAAGAACTGACTGCTTACCTAGATGAAAATCCACAGCAAGAGGCGGTTGATCTCACCGAAATCCCTGCCTCTAACGCTAAAATTGCTTGCATAGATGTGCGCTCGACGACGGCTAAAGCCTATGAAATATTTCAGCAACAAAGGCCTGATATTTTATGTGTTACCCACTGGAATCAAATGACCAGCACCTATATTCTTGGTGTGATCAGTCGACAGCATTTCAATCAATCCATCTACTAAAGGTATCAACCTATGCTTTGGGTCAAGGCTTTCCATATTATTGCCATGGTGACGTGGTTCGCAGGCATGTTCTATTTACCGCGCTTATTTGTTTATCACGCCATGAGTGATGATCAAATCAGTCATGAACGTTTCAAAATCATGGAGCGCAAGTTGTACTACGGGATCATGACACCTGGGGCTGTCGTCACCATTGGTCTTGGACTGTGGTTGCTAATAAGTAACTGGGACGCATATATGGTGGGTTACCACTGGATGCACATTAAACTGGTTCTTGTAGGAGGCCTCATCTTTTATCACCTGTGGTGTGGCGCTCTGGTAAAACGCTTCAAACTAGATCAGAACCCCCATACGCATGTCTGGTATCGATGGTTCAATGAAGCCCCAGTCTTGGCGCTCATTGCTATCGTGATATTGGCTGTCGTGCGACCCATATAAGCATTATCCCCTCAAAATATTGTCGGATGAGATTGTAGGAATGCACTTCAATTCAAATACTATTGACAATCATTCTCATTAGCGTTAACTTGATTGCATGTATATCTGTCTGTGCAAAGAAATTACTGATCATCATATTAAAGACGCCGTTGAACAGGGTGTTAAGTCATTTGAGGATCTGCAACAACAACTTGGCGTAGCCACGCAATGTGGTGAATGCAAATGTCATGCGCGAAAATGTATGCGTAATTGCAACAAACAGTGTTCAAAAACCTTTCTCGCAAATAAAAGCAACTTCTCAGTATCACTTACTGACTGCTGTTAAAAGTCAGGCACTAAAAATGTAACAAGAATGATAGTCAATATCATTCTTAACCCTTTTATTATCAGGCACTTAGAGTGCTTTTTAGTTTATAATAATCCCATCAAACGATTATCCATATAAGGAATCAATATTATGAAAGGTGACAAACAAGTTATCGCTCATCTCAATACCATCCTTAAAAATGAGCTGACTGCTATTAACCAATACTTTCTTCATGCGCGCATGTACAAGAATTGGGGCCTTAATAAACTTAATAAACATGAGTATCACGAATCAGTGGACGAAATGAAACATGCGGACATGATCATTGAGCGCATTTTATTTCTTGAAGGACTGCCCAATCTACAAGACCTTGGAAAACTATACATAGGCGAAAACCCAGAGGAAATGATCGCCTGTGATTTAAATTTAGAAATGGAAGCCATTCCAGATTTACGTGCAGCCATTGCATACGCTGAGAGTGTCAAAGACTATGGCACTCGAGAATTGTTTGAAGATATTCTCGAAAGTGAAGAAGAACATGTGGATTGGTTAGAGGAACAACAAGATCGCATTGCGCATGTAGGCATTCAAAATTACTTACAAGAAATGATGCTTAGCGAAGACTAATCACAAGCTATCATCACGCTTCTTTTGACAAAAAGGTCCTAGCCCTAGGGCCTTTTCTGTCTTTATTACAGCATAAGCCAGTGAGTTCTAACCTTACTTAACCCATCGACTCACATTGCTACAATCTCGTCTATCAAGCCATTGTACTGCGGCAAATATCACATTATTTATCCACAAATAAAAAAATAACACCTAGAAAACACTAAATAATACTTGTACATATTAATGAGAATTGTTTGCATTTGCGTTATTATTTATATACACTCCTGCCTCTAGATAACCATATACCTCTTCACCAAAAATGGAATTGTGATGAAACTAGCAATCAAACCTCAGGTAATCAGCTTTATGCTGAGCATTTATTTATTGTCATTTTCTAGCCACGCATCCGAGCAAATCATGGTCGATAGAGAGGAATATGAACAGCTCAAACAGGCGGTTGAATTCCTCATGGCGGAACGTAACAAACAAGAAAGAGCTGTTGAAGAAGCTAAGCAAGCTGCTGAAGAAGCCACGGAAATTGCCGAAGCCGCTGCCGAGGTTGCAGAGAGTTCTTCACTCAGTAAATTCGACAAACTATCGATTGGTGGTTATGTGGAAGCCCATTACAACAATTACGATTACGATGACGGCACTGATAAAAAAGAATTTGATCTGCATCGTTTTGTGACTTTCTTAGGATATGAGTACAACGACCGTTTACGCTTCTTTTCCGAGGTTGAAATTGAGCATGGCGGTGTGCAAGACACAGATGATGGCAATGGAGCCCTCAGCGGTGAAGTCGAAGTTGAACAAGCCTATATCGAATACGACTTCTTGTCAGATGCATCAGCACGAGCCGGTCTGTTCATCCTTCCGATTGGCATGCTCAATGAAACTCATGAGCCTGACACTTTTTATGGTGTTGAACGTAATAATGTCGAAAAGTACATTATCCCTACCACCTGGTGGGAAATTGGTTCCATGGTGAGCTTTAAATTTGGCGAAGGCCTTACATTGGAAGGCGCGGTACACAGTGGCCTCAACATGAGTGACGATACTGGTTACATCCGTGGCGGGCGCCAGAAAGGTTCCAATGCAGAAGCAGAGAATCTTGCCTACACTTTTACTGCTACATACACCGGCTATCAAGGCCTAGAAATCGGTATGTCATATCATATTGAGGATGATCCAACCCAAGGTAATGGCTCAGGTGATTACATTGATGATGCTGCCATGATCGAAGCACATCTTGCCTACAACCATGGCATGTTCGGTTTAAGAGCTCTGTTTGCAGAATGGGATTTTGATGGCAACGGCATCAAAGCAGATAATGGTGATAAACAAAGAGGTTGGTACATAGAGCCAAGCATTCGTCCTATTCCACAACTAGGCTTATTCGCACGTTATGAGGATATCGAGTACTTCAAAGGTAATGAGAGAGAGCTTGAAATTTGGTCACTCGGTGCCAACTACTATCTTCATGATCAAGTGGCGCTGAAATTCGACTATGTTGATTACAAGGACAAAAAAGGCAACACCTCAGATTTTGATGGCTTCAACTTAGGGGTTGGTCTATCCTTCTGATCCTCACTTAATTAGCATACTGCGCGATAGCGCTGAGTGAAAACACACGAACTCTCGCGCATATTGATCGACCACCACGGTATACAGTAAACCATTCATATCAGATGTTGTACTGTCCATAAATTGAGAATAATTATGAAAAAATTTCAACTGTTTATAATATCCTGCATGATCTCCATCGGATCAGTATGTACTGCTGATGATGATTACGAGCACTCTGAAGGTCTCCCTGCTGAAACACTCCAGCAAGCATTACAAAACTACGACCTCTACAATAAAAAATTATCAGAGAAACTCGCTCAAGAGCTTACACCTGAAGCTATGCATGAAATACATATGCTCAGTTATACCCTCGAAAATGCCTTAGAAAAAATTGAGGAAGTAATTGAACAACATCAAGAAGACTTAGAAGAGATACATGAAGCCTCTGAGCACATGAATGCAGAAAAAGTTACAAAATTTGGAAATAAATATCTTGAAACATCGAACACGCTTCGCAACTAAGATAGTACTTACTACGGCCCTACTGACATGGTTATGCGCCCATTCAGTAGTCAGTGCAAAAGGAGTTTACCTAGAGCCTGTTGCGTTCATCAATAACGTATTTTCTGGGCAACCCCCTGCCCCTAGAAAACTCACCATCAAGGGTGAATTAGCGCAAGATATTAAAAATATTCTCGAACATCGCTATAAAAAAATTAGACTATCCTATTGGCAACACCAACAACGCACAGTATGGATCCTTGAGGAAATTGGCAAAGAAAGACCTATCACCGCTGGCTTTGTAGTAGAGAACAATAA
>CAZKDD010000090.1:0-5344 GCA_964551535.1 uncultured Thiotrichales bacterium
CATTATGCATATGCAAGGTCGACCCGGAGATATGCAAGACAATCCTCGTTATGACAATGTTGGCAAAGAGGTCTCTGATTTTTTGTTGCAACAAGCCGATAAAGCCATTGCCGCAGGTGTGAGTAAAAAACATATTGTGTTAGATCCAGGCATCGGTTTTGGTAAGCGCACAGAGCATAATCTCGCTTTATGTAATCAGTTGAATGTGCTGACTCAGCAGGGATATGAAGTATTACTGGGCACCAGTCGTAAGCGTTTTATGGGAGAGATATGCCAGGCAGAGGATCCTGCGGCACGCATGCCGGCCACCTGTGCAACCACAGCTTTAGGTGTGCAAGCCGGAGTGAAAATTTTTAGGGTGCATGATGTTTGGCAAAATCGTCAAGCGGCAGATGTAAGCTATGCCATCTGCAATGCGTAATTTTTTTTGATCACTAAGAATAACTGCTCAGAACAGTAAAAAGGCCAGTGATTTTTCAATCACCGGCCTTTTTATTGGGTGCCACTAAGATGACTAGGCGTTTTCTGCTGCCTCTACTTTGATCGCACAGAATTTGAACTCAGGAATCTTAGCAAATGGGTCTAAAGCATCCGTAGTGAGTAAGTTAGCGGCAGCTTCGTGGTAACAGAAAGGCATGAATATTTGACCTTCACGTAAACCATCGTCGGCTCGCGCATAACATTCCACCATGCCACGGCGTGACTTGAGTCGAATCATGTCGTTTGCCTTGGCGCCGATTTTCTCTAGATCAGCCGGGTTTACGCAGGCTGTAGGAACCGGTTCAATGGCATCTAGCATGGAAGCTCGACGCGTCATAGAACCCGTATGCCAATGCTCGAGCTGTCGACCTGTAATCAGAACGAAATCAAACTCTTCATTGGGTAGTTCGTCAGCATTGGTAAATGCAGCTGGAACAATCTTGGCGCGACCACTTGCGGTTGGAAAGTCTTCCACAAATATAATGCCTTGGCCGGGGTCATCCTCTGTTTCACACGGATAAGTTACCGAGTGATCTCTCTCGAGTCGTTCCCATGACATGCCTTTGATGGAATCCATACCTTTACGCATTTCAGCAAACACATCACTAGGTCCGTTATATTGCCAATCTAGCCCAAGTCGTTTGGCCATTTCCTGAATGATCCATAGATCTTGCTTAGCCTCACCAGGTGGTTGAACCGCTTGACGACCCAGTTGTACGCGGCGGTCAGTATTAGTGAATGTACCATCTTTCTCAGGAAATGCTGAGGCAGGGAGTATGACATCGGCAAACAAGGCGGTTTCAGTCATGAAGATATCTTGTACGACTAAATGTTTGAGTGAGGCGAGGGCATGGCGAGCATGGTTGAGGTTAGGGTCTGACATGGCTGGGTTTTCTCCCTCCACATATAGCCCTTGAATCTCACCCTCTGTGACAGCTTCCATGATCTCCACCACGGTTAAGCCAGGCTTTGGATCTAGCTCGGTTTGCCATAAATTTTCAAAGCGAGCTTGTGCATCTGGATTATCCACTCTTTGATAATCTGGGAATACCATAGGAATTAGTCCGACATCTGATGCGCCTTGAACATTGTTTTGACCACGCAGTGGATGTAGTCCTGATCCCGGTTTACTGATTTGACCGGTCATCAGGGCTAATGCAATCAGGCAGCGAGCATTGTCAGTGCCATGGATATGTTGCGAAACTCCCATGCCCCAGAAGATGATGGAGGCTTTTGATGAAGCATAGACTCGCGCGACTTCATGTAAAGTTTCTGCAGGAATACCACAGATCTTTTCCATCTGTTCAGGTGAGTAATCCTGTAGATGTTTCTCTAACTCTTCATAGCCTTCTGTCCGATTGGCAATAAAGTCTTTATCGACTAAACCTTGTTTAATGATGGAATGCATAATGGCATTGAGCATGGCTACGTCAGTATCAGGTTTGAACTGCAATACGTAATCGGCATGACGCGCTATTTCTGTTCTACGCGGATCCATCACAATCAAAGTTTTGCCATCACGGGAAGCATTTTTAATAAATGTCGCAGCGACTGGATGGTTGACTGTTGGGTTGGAACCGATGATAACAATGACTTCAGAGTCTTTGACTTCGGCCACTTGGTTGGAGACTGCTCCAGAGCCTATACCTTCGAGCAATGCAACTACGGATGAGGCGTGGCACAAGCGTGTGCAATGATCGACGTTATTGGTGCCAAAGCCTGTGCGAATCAGCTTTTGGAATAGATAAGCCTCTTCATTAGAGCCTTTGGCTGAGCCAAAACCGGCAAGTGCATTTCCGCCTCGCTCGTCACGAATATCTCGTAAGCCTTTAGCCGCAAAATCGAGTGCTTCTTCCCAAGTCGCTTCTCTGAACATGTTAGCGATATCAGTTTCTGTGAGAGACTCGATATCAGCTACTTTAGGGGCATCAGATTTGCGTATGAGTGGCTTGGTTAAGCGTCGGTCATTATGAATGTAATCAAAACCATAGCGACCCTTGACACATAAGCGACTTTTGTTTGCTGGCCCATCGCGACCTTCTACATAGATGATTTTTTCGTCTTTGACGTTAAACGTGAGCAAACAGCCAACACCGCAGTATGGACAGGCTGATTCAACTTTGCGATCTGGCTCTTGTAGACCCAATTCTTTAGATGGCATGAGGGCACCTGTGGGGCAGGCCTGCACACATTCACCACAACCGACACAGGAGCTATCACCCATGGGGTCTGCGATGTCAAAGACGATCATTGAATGTGCCCCGCGTTGTGAATAACCGATCACATCATTGTTTTGTTCTTCACGGCAAGCACGGACACAGCGTGTGCATTGTATGCATGCGTCTAAATTTACAGCGATAGCAGGGTGAGATAAATCTTCCTCTGGATTATGACGAGCTTCAAAACGTGGTAGACCGACCTCTAATTTTTGTGACCATTGATCCAGTTCACTGTTTAACGTGTACTTTTTCTCTGCGATGTCGGATTGCAATAACTCAAGTACCATTTTTTGTGAGTGATTAACTCGTTCATTGGTGGTGTTAACTACCATGCCTTCCGTTGGTGTGCGTACACATGAGGGTTGCAGCGTGCGCTCACCTTCGATCTCAACGACACAAGCACGACAGTTTCCATCTGCTCGTAGACCGTCTTTGTAGCAAAGGTGGGGTATTTCTACGCCATTTCTTTTTGCAGCTTGCAGAATAGTTTCATCTTCAAATGCACTGATTGAGGTTCCGTTGAGAGAAAATTCAACAGTTTTAAGTTCATTTAAATCTTTAGGATTGGCTGCCATTTTTTACTCCGCTTCCTGTGAGAGTTCTTCAGGGAAATAATCAAGAACGCATTGCATCGGATTGGATGCCGCTTGTCCTAAGCCACAAATAGAGGCGTCACGCATAGTTTGTGAGAGTTCTCCCATCAGCGGTTGGTCCCAGTCTTGTTTAGACATTAATTTGACTGATTTGGATGTGCCTACTCGACATGGTGTGCACTTCCCACAAGATTCATGCTCAAAGAATTTCATTGCATTGAGAGCAAGATCTCTTGCTCGATCTTGGTCTGAGAAGATCATGATTGCGGCAGATCCAATGAAGCAGCCGTATTCATTAAGCGTATCGAAATCTAAAGGAATGTTATCCATGCTCGCCGGTAAGATGCCACCAGATGCACCGCCTGGGAAATAGCCATAGAAAGTATGGCCTTCTTGCATGCCGCCACAATATTCCTCGATAAGTTCTTTTACAGTGATACCGGCCGGTGCGAGATGAACGCCGGGGTTATTAATACGCCCACTGACTGAGAATGAACGCAGACCTTTGCGCCCATTGCGTCCGTGAGAAGTGAACCAATCAGCACCTTTCTCTAGGAGATCACGTACCCAATAGAGTGTCTCCATATTATGTTCTAGTGTGGGGCGTCCAAATACACCAACTTGAGCCACAAAAGGAGGGCGTAAACGAGGCATGCCACGTTTGCCTTCGATAGATTCAATCATCGCTGATTCTTCACCGCAGATATAAGCACCGGCGCCACGGCGAAGCTCTATGTGTGGGAGCTGTGCCGGTGGGTTGGCTTTGAGTTTGTCTAATTCTTCGGTCATGGCCTTGCGGATGCCTGCATATTCGTCACGCAGATAAATATAGATGGCATCAGTGCCAACCACATTGGCAGCAATGAGCATGCCTTCAAAGAAGCGGTGTGGATCACGCTCTAAGTAGTAACGATCTTTAAAGGTGCCAGGTTCACCTTCATCAATGTTCACCGCCATGATACGAGGTGCAGGTTGATCACCGACGATGCGCCATTTACGACCCGCGGGGAAGCCAGCACCCCCCAGGCCACGAAGATTAGAGTCTTCTAGAGTAGTGATGACTTCTTCTTTATCTAAACTTCCCTCAGTAAGTTTTTTAAGCAGTGCGTAACCCCCTGTGTTTTGATATTCCTCGTAACGAATACAATCAGGAGCTTCTGCATGTCGTTGGTTGTTGTCGACAGCGGCAGTGATTTTATCAACATCAGCGTGTGGGATCGGGTTGGTTCCAACAACAGCAACGGGAGCTTGTTCACAACGACCGATGCATGGAACGGGTTGGATTCTTATTTTACCCTCATATTTACCTTCTAGGGCTTTAATAATTCCTTTGGCATCATTGAGTTCACAAGTGACTGAGTCACACACGCGGATAGTGAGTTCAGGTGGGGCATGATGGCCTTCTTTGACAAGATCAAAGTGGTGGTAAAACGAGGCCACTTCATAGACTTCTGTTGGTGCTAATTTCATTTCACTGGCTAGGGCTGTCATGTGCTCAGCTGAAATATGGCCATATTCATCTTGAATGAGATGAAGATACTCAATAAGCAGATCTCTTCTTCTAGGTTGATCACCCAGTAGGTCCAGTACTTGTTGTAAGGCGACGGCATCAACGCTTCTGCCACGTTGTTGACCGCGCATCTTATTTCGCTTGCGCGTGACGGCTATGTCCATAGTCTCACTTCATCCCTATCTTTTGTATGTTGAATTGGAACAGAGAGGTTATTTTACGTGAATTCTCATCGAATGCGTATATTATGCGTGTACATATTCGAATTAAAAAACACATTTTGTTTATCTTTTGAAAAGGAATCGCTATGTCTAAGTGGCGCGATATCAAAGCAGAGCAAGTTTACAGTGAAGAACAGATACAAGCACGTCTTCAGGAGGAACTACCCAATTGGTACTATGAAAATGGTTGGATACGAAGAAAATATAAAACTCATAGTTGGAAAGGCACGTTGATGGTAGTTAATACGGTGGGCCACTTAGCAGAAGCTGCTTGGCATCATCCAGATTTAACGGTGTCCTATGCTTTTGTGATCGTAAAGT
>CAZKDD010000091.1:0-5327 GCA_964551535.1 uncultured Thiotrichales bacterium
TTCCTTTCGTGGTTATTGATCTAGTTGTGGCGAGTGTTTTGATGTCAATGGGTATGATGATGTTGTCACCAATGATGATCTCATTGCCATTTAAATTGATGCTTTTCGTTTTGATCGATGGCTGGCAATTGACCTTGGGTACATTGGCAGGAAGCTTCTTTCCAGCAACATAGTGAGATTGACGATGACGCATGGTGAAGTTTTAGATATTGGTCGTGAAGCACTTTGGATGGTTGCCTTAATCTCGGCGCCTTTGTTGTTGGCTGCACTGGGCGTTGGCTTGTTGATTGGTATTATTCAAGCAGCCACATCAATTAATGAAATGACTTTAAGTTTTATTCCAAAGCTTGTTGCACTTGTTGTGGTTATTTATCTTTTTGGTAGTTGGCAGTTGTCGGTATTAACCGATTTTGCTCTTCGTCAATATGAACGAATACCTTTATTGATGGGTGGCTAGCAATGTTTGTCGTGATGGATGACATTTTGGCCTTTTTTTATAGTTTTCTTTGGCCATTCACACGAATTAGCGCAGCGTTATTAGTCGCGCCAGTATTTTCTGCGAGATCGGTTTCTATTCGATTAAGAATTGTATTGGCAGCAGCATTAACCTTTGTTGTTTACCCACTATATGAATGGCCTGTTATTGATGTCTTAACTGGCTCAGGCTTTGTTCTTTTTTTGCAGCAGATTGCCTTAGGTATTCTAATGGGATTTATTCTGCAAATTGCTTTTGCTGCTATTAGTGCAGCGGGTGACTACATTGCAGTATCCATGGGCTTGAGCTTTGCGATGATGGCTGATCCTAATAATGGGCACCAAACACCTATTCTTTCTCAGCTTTTCGTCATTATTGCCACCTTGTTGTTTTTAACGGTGGGTGCACATTTAGTATTAATAGAAATGTTGCTAGATAGCTTTCGCTTGGTTCCTGTGGATGAAATTGCCTTTAATGCAGAGCTGGTCGCTGATTTTTTACGCTGGACCTCAATAATATTCACTGGCGGTATGATGATTGCGCTTCCAGCTATGATGACCTTGTTGGTTAAGAATATGGCAATGGGTGTGGTATCTCGTGCAGCACCTTCACTGAATGTGTTTGCTGTAGGTTTTCCAGCTGCAATGCTCGTTGGTTTTGTTTCATTGGTGATTTTGATGCCATCAATGACGACTGGAATGCAAAGCCTATGGGTTGATGGATATAGCCAAATTCAAATGTATTTGGGGGTTCGGTAATGGCTGAAGATAGCAGTCAGGAAAAAACGGAACTCCCTACCGCTCGTCGCTTGGAAAAAGCACGTGAGGATGGCGATGTTGCCCGTTCTAAAGAGCTTTCAATGGCAATGATTATGATTGTCACATCGGCGCTCATGATTTTTATGGGTGGCGATATTGTTATGTCATTAGGTCATATGATGACTGATGGTCTATTGTTAGATAGGGCACTCATTTTTGATGTCCAGTTATTACCTGTCCATTTGGCCACAATTCTTTTTGAGGGTTTTTGGGCTATCGTTCCCATTTTGCTTGTCACACTTTTTATCACGCTATTGACTCCGGCATTTATGGGTGGGTGGATATTTTCTACCAAAGCCTTTATGCCAAAGGCTTCTAAATTATCGCCAATTAAAGGATTTGGCCGTATGTTTGGGGTGAAAGCCATCGTTGAGCTATTAAAGGCTGTGGGTAAGTTTTTATTAGTTGCGGGTATCGGATTATTTACATTGACCTGGTATTCAGATGGATTGATGGGCTTAGGTAAGGGCAGTCCTGAGGCGGCTTTTATGCAAGCAGGGGAGATAATGGCCTGGAGTGTGTTCTTCATGTGTTTATCATTGGTGCTTATCGCTGCGATCGATGTGCCATTTCAGGCCTACCAGCACACCAAAAAGCTCAAAATGACCCTTCAAGAAGTCAAAGATGAAATGAAGGATGTTGAAGGTCGCCCAGAGGTTAAAGCAGCCATACGTCAGAAGCAGCGTGAGATGTCCATGCAGCGAATGATTGATGCGGTTCCAGACGCTGATGTCGTCATTGTTAACCCAGAGCATTTTGCTGTTGCCTTAAGTTATGACCAGGCCTCTGAAGGGGCGCCTAAGGTTGTTGCAAAGGGTGTTGATCATATGTCTGATCGTATTCGTGAAGTGGCTAAAAAGAATGCCATTGAGATTGTTCGTTTACCGACGCTTGCTCGAGCGATTTACTACACAACAGAGCTTGATCAAGAAATTCCAGAGCCTTTGTACTTGGCAGTTGCTCAAGTGCTGAGTTATGTCTTCTCGTTAAATAACGAAATGTATGGTGATTCTCAAGCTGAGTTACCACAAATTGATGTGCCTGATGATTACCAATTTGACATTAACGGTAATCCGGCGGTTGCTTGATAGCCAATTGATGCGGAGTGTCTTATGACAGATAAAGATGACAAATTTAGACGTGTGGTGGCAGACCCAAAAGAAACTGGTGTTTCTAAAGATCATGAGGATCAATCGGCATCTAATAATCAAGTAATAAATGCTGAAACTGGGCTTCCAGTTGAAAAGGATGCATTAGGAACAACGTTAACGGCAAGTAAGGCCCAAAAGGATGAACCCAATGGTGATCTCAGCTTGTCCGCTGATGATGAGGTTGATGCGTCAAATATTTCAATGACAGCCCAACCATCAAAAGAGTCATTAGAAAGAGATGTGGACCTTGAAGCGAAAAAAGAAGTTGATGCTACTGACATTGCTTTTAAGGGTGATAAGAAGTCTGAAAAAGATAATGCTGATTTAGCTTTTGCCGGGAAAAACGAATCTGAGCTGTCAGATATTAGTTTTGCAGGAGATAAAGAAAAAGTTGAAGGCGATGCCACTGACATTGCTTTTAAGGGTGATAAGAAGTCTGAAAAAGATAATGCTGATTTAGCTTTTGCCGGGAAAAACGAATCAGAGCTAACAGATATTGGGTTTGCTGGAGATAAAGAAAAAGTTGAAGGCGATGCCACACTTGCAGCTAAAAACACGGCTGAATATCACGCTGAGCTTTGCCAGAAGGCTGAAACATTAAATACTGAGCTTGAATTGCTTGCTGAGGGAGCTCGTGAAAGCGCTCAAAAGGCTCAGGAAACGTTGGAAGAGGTTGAACGGATTGCAAAAGCTAAAAACATACCTAGCCGTTTGGCCTCTCGCTTAGCGAATGTTAAATCGGCAACAAGCAAAATTAAAGACTCAACGGTTAGCTTGACAGCTAAGCGTGATGCACTGAAAGGTGGGAAATAACCATGAGTGATAGTAACGATAAAAAACCAGAAGAAACGGTTGATTCAGAAGCGGTCATTGAGCAGGTAGAACCCACTGAAGAGAGTCAACTAGAGCAGGCTGAAGATATGGGGAGTGTTGATTCAGTTGATCAATCCGTTGATGAAGCCACTCACGATGTTCTAGATTCAGAAAATGTAGATGGTAGTGACTTGCCTGATGAAGAAGAGCATGAGCAATCATCTATAGAAGCGATGACAGAGATAGCTTTAGATTCTGCTGAGGCAGCAAATCATGCCGCCGAGAGCGCAAATGCTTCGGCAGAACTGATTATTGGAAGTGTTGCGGCGTTTAACGAATCGATGGCTGGAGTGCAAAAGAAGCAAAACATTATGTTTTGGGTTTTTGCTGGCCTCTTGATTGTTTCGGCATCTGTTAGTGGTGTTCTATTAGAGCGTTTTACTCAGAGTGCTGTGCAAGCGGATGAGATCATGCTAACGGTTGGTAAGCGCGTGGTACAATTGGATGCCGATGTAAAGCGTATGGCTAAGTTGCGTGAAGAGTTGAACGGTCTCAATGAGACTAACATTGTGCTTAACATGCAGGTCACGGAAGCGCTTAACAATATGAGAGATTATGAAAAGCAAGCTCAGGTTCGAGAAGAGTCCGGGATCAAGCGCACTCAAGAGATTTTAGATCGTATTTCGAATCGTTTGGATGTGAAGTTTGATAAGTTTGCCGAAACAGTGACTTCATTAGAAGACAAAGTTAAACATAATGCGATTCGTCTTGAGAAAGTTGGTGATGAACTATCCGAGCTAACAATTTCGGTCAATGAGATGAAAGATCAGCAATTGGTTGAAAAGCTAGATGCATTAATAAAGCTTGAACAACATCGTTATTACGACATGATGAGTAAATCGAGTAATGATAAGGATCTCAAGAAAGATGACGTTGAGGCAGTGTGTGTACCTAGATTAGGGTTTCCTTGCCCATAAATAATCTAACGCTATGAGATATGCGATTTCGCTGCAGATAGTAATTTCTTTTGCCTGCTTATTGCTTGTCTTGCTGCTTTGGTCTCGGGGCCCAGTGGTACATAAAGAGAATTTGGCGGACTTGATCGTTGGTAATTATGTTTTAGGTACATCATCCAACGTGACTTCATTTGTTGGTGATCCGGTATCTGAGAAAGATAAGCCTACTTTAGTGACGGCGGATAAGATTATTGATGAACCAGCGTCGCCAAAAGTGTATGTCGTTAAGTCAGGAGATACATTAGGTCACATTGCGCAACGTTTTGAGCTTTCTGTCGCTAGGTTAAAGGCGATGAATGAGTTGCAGTCAGATGTAATAACTATCGGAAGAGAGTTAATAGTTAGTGAAGCTCAGTGAGCTTTTATCTAATTAATTTGGGTAACGTATCCATTTATCTTGAGGAATGTGGTCAAATTTATTCCCGTTGCTATAACTAAAAACATAGTTTCTGATGTCATCAACTGTGGGAATGATGATGGTCTCGCCAACCAGGATGTAGTTTCCATTGCCGCGAAAGAAACCATTTGGATTCTTGTCTACAATGATTTTTTCAATAATTTCCATGTTGAGTGGCGTATTACCATAGCTATGCATCGCTAGCTGACTAAGCGTGTCATCCGCTTGTAAAATATATTTTGTACCAGGCTTCAAGTCCCCAGGTTTTTTTTTGAGGGCCCTTTGTGTCTGTTCAAAATCACCCATGAGCACTCTTAGTGCTTGTTGGTGTTCAGCTTCACGAGCGGTTTCAGCATGCACTAAAGAGACTGCGCCAAGTGAAATTAATAGAAAACTTAGATAAGCGATTGATGCGACTTTCATGCGAATTACCGATTAAAAGGATACAACGATCTTCTGACCGCTAGATGCGATTGGCAGATCGCCTGCAATTGGTTTAATGCTAGCGTGATTTGCGGCTAATTTTTCAACAGTGTATAGATTCATTGAAGACATGTTTGCACTATTGCTGCGCACATTGAAGTTCGCCTTTTCATCAAGCAGTAATAAGTGCTGACCTTCGCTCAGTCCGTGGTTGCTTCCAAGGCTTAGTCGTAC
>CAZKDD010000092.1:0-5327 GCA_964551535.1 uncultured Thiotrichales bacterium
GTTTGGTGCTACAACCGCTAACAAAGTAGAGAAACCATCTTTGTTATTGACTAAACCGTTACAGAATGCTGTCTCAACTGCTGAACCACGTGGGCCCATTAATAAGTCGATGTGAGCGATTTCTGCCATAGTGCCAGATGGATCATTATCATTAACTAATGATTCACCTACCATTACTCGATTGACTACTGCCATTTTATTCTCCTAATATTTTTGCTTGTTAACAAACAACGATAAATAAATTATGGGGATTTTCTTATGAGACTACTAGTAAGTACTCAAGAAGTAGAATGTCCCTTTTGCCTTATCTGCTCAAGTTGAGCTACGAATAATGTCGCAACAGTGATATCTGCTGTTGTTCCGGGATTGATAGCATTGGACTTTAACTGTTTATCCAGTGCCAGCAACTCACCCTCAACTCGTTGAGGATCATCCGAGGCTAATACCTGCTCAGTAAGAGGCGCAATCATATCACTAATTTGTTGCGCTTTTAATAGACCTTGCTTACGAATTATCAATGTATCTGGCTCTCGCACCCATTGAGTTAAGAATACTGCCGTCGTCGCCCACCTTGGTTGTTGCCATTTTTTGAGATATTGCCAATAAGTGGGCAAATTATGTTCGAATATTTCCTTGTAATTTGTATGGTATTGATAGGCAACCCGATCATAGGGGGCTGAAATATCCATAGCCCGCTTGAGTGTGATGTTTGGAATGTCAGCGACATCATGATCTGCGACCTCCCCCATTCCACCGGGCGCTGCAATTTGTATCGCCTGATATGCATCGATGGCGTCTTCAACGGTGAGGTTCTCCAGTACTGATGCCGTAAGATCTTGCAGTGAGTGCAACGGTTTTAGCCCGTGCAGACAATGCCTCATTAGGCATTGAATAATCGGCGACACTAAGAGAATAATGCCTAAATTAGTATTATCTCCAACCGCCTGATGAGTGCGTGTGACGGCAGCTAACACACGCTGACCTACTGTCTCATTCGAGGCATCAAAAAGGGCGGAACTGGAGGCCATGGCACTATCAATGAACTGTTGCAGAGTCATACCATGACCATCTCCATGGACTCCCACATTGCCAGGCTTAAGTGATTGCAGCTCCAGCAAACAGCTATTTACGTAAGCTTCTTGGTACTGTTGCAGTGGGCTCATCGATAATCTCAGATGAGACTGCTATGTAATAGAAAGTGATCAACAATAGCATCCACTATCTTTTTCTCGGTCGTAGCCTGGAGTCCTTTCCACGCAGGCACACTGTTGATTTCTGTTACCCAAAACTTTCCCTCTTGATCCTGCATCAGATCGACACCGGCATAATCCATGTTGAGTGCACTCGCAGCATCAATTGCAAGTTGGAGAATATGATCATCCAATACGACGGGCTCAACTTTGCCACCTTGGGCCACGTTAGTAATCCAGCTCTCACCCGTGCGCTTCATACTCGAAATAACCTTTCCTCCTACCACGAATACGCGATAGTCAACGCCTACCTCAAAACCAGCATCTATGAACTCTTGTAGGTAAATTACCCCATGCATTTCAGATGTATCAATCCACTGTTGATGAGTGCTAATGCGCTGCAATCCCTTACCCTGAGAACCAAATACCGGCTTAAAAACAAATTCTTTACCTGCATTCAAACCTTCACGTAATCTCTTATATATATAATGTAAGTTACTGCTATATATAGTATTTGGAGTACTTATATTATGTTTTTTTAGTAAAAATGACGTCATTCCCTTGTCGACACTGCGTTCAATACACTGAACATTATTCATTACCGTGATGCCCAGCGCCTCTAGGCCATGGAGCACATCAAGGTAATACACCACCTCTTCAAGACTACCTCCTGGCACACCGCGCACGAATACCGCACTCGGCAGCTCACTGAAACCGGGGAGATGAATTTGCGCGTCATCATCCGTGATCTCAAAATGACAATCCTGTAAGCGCACAAACTGCGCCTGAAAGCCTTTAGCAATCAGATTATTTCTGAGCTGATGCCCATGCCATCCAGGATCATCGGTAACAATTGCGATCATTTCAATCTATGTATGAAAATTTAACCGCCAAACGATTCTTTCAAAAGTTCCAAATTCACCTCACCGCCGAAGAATGTGCGGCCACTTTCCACCGCTGTGACGCTCACCTGTGCCGGACTGAACAACATTTGATCAATTTTATAAAAATCATACTCAGCATCTGCAAATACTTTAGCAAATGGCTTACCGTAATCTTTTGAAGTATTCGAAGGTAGGTTGGCAGCGAGCGCCTGCGCGTCATCATCAGAGCCTGTGACGTAAAGTTGGACACGACCAGCAAACAATATCGCGTCATTAGTTCTGCCCATGGCTTGCACAAAATCTGGGATCGGCGGACTCAATGGCGCGCTTCCAGCCCCATCGATAATACGCTCGAGTGGGAATTTTAATTCATGCGCTTTATGTAACGCGGTTTCTAATACTCGAGCAACTACCTGCACGACACCAGCCAGACTTTTAGTAGGGGTTAATATCACCGTCATATTGTCTGGCGTTACACCACACTGCTCGGCCATCTGACTGAGTAACTCTGAAGGTGGATTCTTATCCACTTCCATAACCAAACTGACCTTTGCCGCTTTATCTTCATAAGCCAGTTCTTTAAACAATGGCTCACGCAATGAAGCCGCACGACCAGGACCTGATCCTAGCGCATAGAAAGCCCCCTTACCTTCACCATGAGATAATTGCCAACCTGCATACTGACTACCCAAACAAGCTAGTACTGGATTAGCAGTATGCACATACACCGATAGTGGCCAATTGGGAGCGGTATCGGTGTGCGTAAGAGCCACCTCACCGAGTCCCCCAAGACATACCTCACTGATCAGTCTGCCAGCTTCTAAACCACCTAAGTGCTCAATGCCTGCATCGATCAGGGTCGCGCCAGTGGAGTCTTTACTGACCCCCAACCTTAGCTCATGAGCATTGGCGATTAGATGATCAACAATTTTTTGGGATTGTGTGTTTATGCTAATGGTTTTATTCATAGTCAGTTATTTACTAATTTGGATTGATAATTGAGGTTTAATTTAAAAAAATTATGTCTTTAGCCAAGTGAGTACTTCTTGTTCGCGTTTTTGTAACTGTCGTAAAATTTCATCGCTTGTGGAACTCCCGTCGCCACAATGAATGCTGCACAAGGGCTCATTGAGTTCAATAACACGGCCAGCATGCGGTCGATCTGCCACCCACTCTGGCCATACGATATGCTCTGGTATGGAAATATTTTGACGAGCAAAAACAATACGGTAAGCCCTTGGTTGTGTCGATAAAGGCCCCAACCTTGGAAGGTGCTCAAGTTCACATACTCTGATGTGCGCGTCAACTAGATTTAGCTGAGGATTGAGTCGTTCATACATTTCGAAAGAAGCGGACACGCGCGGATTGAATTCTAATACCAATAAGGCCTGCGGGGTCAGCAACATGTCTAGGCTAAACACGCCAATATAATTAAAGTATTTAGATAGCTTATGCGCATAACTATCTATTTTTTTTGATATTCTTTCATCTACCTCATAATTCGCCTGCAAGCCGGTGAAAATGAAAGGATGTTGCTTGGATAAATCTGCATCAACAAATTGCAAATTGATGCCTAGACGCTCACAAGAGTGGCTTTGCGCTAAAAATAATGCTGATATAGGCAAACCTAACTGCTGTTTCTGCCAATAACAATGGCCGCTTTGTGTCTGCTCATGTGTCCCCCGCATAACCCCCATTCCACCACAGGAATGAAATAATTTAGTTAGCCACATACCGCTGTGTGGAGGTGAGCTGAACTGAGTTTGCGGATAATTAATTTGTAATTCATCCAAACCTGCAAAAAAAGCTTTCGCATCTAAGATTCGATCAATAACTGGTGCTTGCCCACATAACTTCCAAGACTGTAATTTCTCGATACGAGCACCAAAATATTCTGCGCCTGCACCTAATAATACATGCGCTGTGGGGTATTTCTGATGGAGTTCAGTCAGACAAGCGTCTATCAGTGGTTCTGGAAAATGACCATTTTCCAAGGGAATACATACGCTTTCATGAGCATGTTTTTGAGTATCGCTGTCTGCGAATGCATCGACAGCGATCACCTGCCAACCGGCACGCGATGCAGACTCCGATAAAGCCCGCGCCGAATGCGCAATAATGATGAGTAATTTACTTATTTACGTACTCACGAGCCACTTCGAAAGCATGCTCAAAGTGTAAATATATTGGCTTGTCGGTCTCACACATCTGCTTGAGCAGCATGTTTTGGGTCTGATATTTCACATTCCCTATCGCAAGAGCTCCAATCCCAACCGCACCGCTTGGTGAACCATCAATCACTTCTGCATTGTCCATCACACCCAGACCGGCAATACCAGAGGGTGGTACCGCGTTAACGTCTGCGGCCACCTTCAGTTCAGACGCTTTCTTCAGCTGTTCACTATTCAATACCTCAATGCCGGCTGAAGCTGTCGCTAAAATAACATCTATCTCATTCAGCGACTTCCCTAAATCATCGATAGATTCACCCGCAATCGATATTTGGTCTGAACCATACTCAGCATTGCAAATACCGGCAACCCGTTGAGATTTATCTTTTTTGCGTCCATAGATGGTTACATTAGCCCCGGCTTTTGCTGCAATCACAGCACCGGCCATTCCAACCGGCCCTGTACCACCTAATGCTGCAACATTTTTACCCTCAAGACCCGTGCCAAACTTATCGTGCAAAGCTTTTTCTACAGTGGCCAACATACCTGCTGCTGTTGTAAATGCACCACTAGGATCAGCAAATGCTGACACTTCAAAAGGTGGCACCATGGATTGCTGACAGACTTTGAGCATATCCATGGCAACGTGCATATCGCGTCCACCGAAGAAAATACCTGTGCGTTTCACACCACTGGGGCCGCGCGAGAAAATTGCATCTTGAACTAATGCTTGAACCTCATCCTGCTCGACTGCAGTGTAAGGAATACAATTTGACCATCCAGCGTCAACTGCCATGTTTACATCAAACGGACTCAAATTTTTTGCCGCTGTGATCATATGAAGAATAAAAGGTTTTTCCATGTCTGTACTCTCTATAAATTAATGTATCCCTAAGAAAAAATACCAAATCAAATAATATAATAATCGCAAGCCTTATATAGTAATAAGCATTGTTTTTCTAGATGTTTGTGTGATTTTGCTTAAATATGAATCGTTTTAGGCGCTTATTTGTGAATCTTGCCCATGTGCCTTGTCAAGCAGCGTGATTGTACTTCCCCGATTATTACCACGTACCACTTTA
>CAZKDD010000093.1:0-5317 GCA_964551535.1 uncultured Thiotrichales bacterium
AAAGTGCATACAAGTGTAAATTATTCGCCATGTGCGCCTCCATTTGTCCTATAATTTTGTTAAACAAACGATCTGTAGGGGCTACATTGTCAGTACAAGCACCCATATACAAATACCTGGCGTATGCAGGCACTATACCGTTCATATTGCCCACGCTGATCATTATGAATCCAGATGTTCATGCACAGTGGATGACGGGCTCAGATTTGACACTGCACTCCTATGGCTTAGTTATCGTAGCATTTATGTGTGGCACACATTGGGGGCTTTATCTCACCCAGCATCCACAATGCCCGATTAATTTACTGGTGAGCAGCAATATATTGACGCTGACATGCTGGTTCGCTTATCTCAGCCAACACACTGCCCTTATCCTTACCTCTCAACTATGCACCTTCTTAATACTACTAATGCTAGACACCCGCTTATATAAACGACGCATACTCCACAAAAACTATTACGAAATGCGTCGCAACGTGACTGCAATCGTTGTATTTGCGCTCGCCATCAACCTTGCCTTACAAGGTTAAAACTATGATAGATCAACAAGTGAAACATTTTTTACAACAGCTCAACCAGCTCAATTCGGATAATGTCGATGAGATCCTGCCCACCGTCTATAGCCAAAACATCGAATTCATTGACCCGGTAAAAAATCTAAAAGGCCTGCCAGAAGTCAGTCGCTACTTTAGTGAGATGTATCAGGGGGTAGAACATTGTCATTTTACTGCCCGTGAGCAAATCAGCGATCAACATCAATACGCTCTGGAATGGACTATGGATTTTAGGCACAAAACGCTAGCCAAGGGCAGAAACATCCAGGTGGATGGCATTTCTCATCTACGCTTTCAAGATCAACAGGTTTATTATCACCGCGACTACTATGATCTCGGCGCCCTCATTTATGAACAAGTTCCATTGCTGGGTATATTTATCAGAAAAATTCGTCATGCCCTCTGATCATAACTTTTATACGGGTAAAACCATTTGGATCACCGGCGCTTCATCAGGGATTGGGCGCGCGTTAGCCATAGCATTGTCACAATATGATTGCACTTTATATTTGAGCGCACGCAATCAAGACAATCTACTCCAAACCCAATCTACCTGTGTCGCGAACCCATCTACTAAGGCCAGCATCCACCTGCTGGCGGGTGACCTCAGTATCAAGGCCGATAATCAAGCGATCTGCGACTGCATAGCCCAACAACAGGGGCAACTAGATATCGCCATTCTGAATGCTGGAACCTGTGAATATGTTGATATTCATCACTTTGACAGCGATATGTTTAAGCGCCTAATGGATATTAATTTCATGGGCATGGTCTACGGCATTGAAGCAGCGTTGCCATTACTCAAACGATCATCTTGTCCACAATTGATAGGCATGAGTAGCACCGCAGCCTATCTAGGCATCCCACGTAGTGAGGCCTATGGCGCCAGTAAAGCTGCGATTTATAATATGTTCAAAGCATTAGCAGTCAGTTTAAAGCCGCACCATATATCGACTAGCGTGATCTGCCCAGGTTTTGTCGCCACCGAGTTAACCGCCAAGAACACCTTCAGCATGCCAGCCTTAATTAGTGCACAAAGCGCTGCCAGTATTATTTTAGCGGGCATAAGAAAACATCATCCTGAAATACATTTCCCTAAACGCTTTAGTTGGAGCTTGAAGTTTCTGTCTTTTCTACCTATCAGCCTCCAGTATCGACTATTAGCCAAAACACTAGAGACTTAAATGAAAATAGCCATCATAGGGACAGGCATTGCTGGCCTAAGCGTCGCCCATCAACTTCACACACAGCACGAATTAACTTTATTTGAAGCCAATCACTATGTAGGCGGCCATTCCAACACTGTGGACGTCAACGAGAACGGTAACATCATTCCTATCGATACTGGCTTCATTGTGATGAACGATCTCACCTATCCTAATTTCAATAAAATTTTAAACGCATTAGATATCGACACTTATAACTCTGAAATGAGTTTCTCAGCGCGTTGTGAAAGCAGTCAATTCGAATGGTGTGGCAATGGAATCACGGGTTTAGTCTTCAACAGTGACAACTGGAAAAAAATATCTGCTTATAAAATGCTGGTTGATATTATTAATTTCAATCGACTTGCCAATCGTGCCATACAACCCAATTCACCCATTAGTTCGCAACAAACTTTAGGGGAATTTTTATTCCTACATAAGTTCTCACAAGCTTTCATTGATTATTACATCCTGCCTATGGGTGCCGCTATCTGGTCATCTTCCGTGGTAGATATCAATGACTACCCTGCTCTGAGCTTTTTAAATTTCTTCAAAAACCATGGACTCTTGTCTATCACCAACCAACCTCAGTGGAAAACCATACAAGGTGGCTCACGAGAATATGTAAAAAAGCTTACCCAGCCATTTAAAAATCAGATACGGCTAAATTGTGCTATTGAGAAAATCGAACGACATGATAATTCAGTCACCCTACACACTGCCCATGGTGACAGCCATAATTTTGATCATGTATTCATCGCCTGTCATAGTGATCAAGCACTGGCTATGCTTGATCAAGCCAGCGAGCTGGAGCAAGCCACGCTCGGAGCCATACAGTATCAACATAACATAGCTACTTTACATACTGACGCAAGCATCATGCCCAAGCGGAAAAAAAGCTGGTGTGCTTGGAACTATCTTTTGACTCAAGATACTGAACAACAGGCTAAAGTCACTTATTACATGAATCTTTTGCAACACCTATCTACGCAACAAGATTATTTTGTATCGCTGAACATGGAAGACAAGATTTCAGAACAAAAGATTGTGCGTTCCATTGCCTATATGCACCCATTATTTAACCACGCAGCCGTGCAAGCACAAGCTAATTTTGAACGCATAAATGGTGCCAAACGTACCTGGTATTGTGGCGCCTACTGGAGGAATGGCTTTCATGAAGATGGCGTTTGGAGCGGCCTTCAAGCAGTTAAATTATTCCAGCAAGCCCAATAATGCATAGTGCTATTTATCGAGGGCGGGTGTTTCACCAACGCCATATACCCAAGCTTCATCAGTTTAACTACAGCCTATTCATGATGTATGTAGATTTAGATGAGTTGCCGACTCTGTTTAATAAATATAGAGCTTGGAATGTAAATGCTCCGGCACTTGCTAGCTTTCAGCGTAAAGATCATTATGGTGATGCACAGATCGATTTAGCCACTAGTATTCGTGAACTGGTGTTGCAGGAGACCGGCTCTACCGTTGATGGGCCAATCAGACTACTCACTCACTTTAGATATTTTGGCTATGTATTTAACCCTCTCAGCCTTTACTACTGTTATGATAAAAGCGCTAATAATGTTACCCATGTGGTTGCAGAAGTGAGCAACACTCCATGGAATGAACGTCATTGCTATGTCCTGGAGGGCGAGTCAAAACAGGGGACATTTGTTACTAAGGATCATGCTAAAAATTTTCATGTATCGCCATTTATGGACCTTAATATGTCATATCACTGGCAGATCGGCATCCCTGCTGAAAACCTAAATGTGCACATAGAAAATTATCATGATAATGAGGTATTATTTAATGCCGCATTGGATTTAAAGCGTTACGAAATTTCTAAACAAAGCCTTATGCTTACCCTGCTTAATTTTCCCCTGATGAGTTATAAAGTGACAGCAGCCATTTATGTACAAGCCTTAAAACTATGGCTCAAGGGCATTAAATATGTGCCATATATAAGGAAAAACTAGCACACCATGTCCATCCTTCCACAAGCAAAACATAAAAGTTCTTCAAAAGCGTCGTTATTGAGTCGCCTGGCTAAATCGATTTTATTGAAAAAGTTAACCTCGCTAAAAATTGGCACACTCACCATACATGTGGGAGATGAGGTACATAACTTTGGCCAAGGTGGTGATGATCAACCTGCGGCGGTCATTCGCATCAAAGACATGCGCGTCTTCAGCAGCCTACTCCTTCAGGGTGATCCTGCAGCAGGTATTGCTTATATTGATGATTGGTGGGAGACAGATAATCTACTCAACGTGTTGACAATTTTAACACTCAACCAAGACACTTTACTCAAGTTCAAAGATGGATTTAGCATGCTAGCTAAATACCTAAATTATTGCTTAAGTTTGGTTCAGAAGAATACTCCCAGTGGTTCCAAAAAAAATATCCTTGCTCATTACGATATTGGTAACGACCTCTATCAATTGTTTTTAGATAGCAAAATGATGTACTCCTCGGCTTATTACCGACATGCAGAGGATGATCTAGAGACAGCGGCCGAATACAAACTCAAACTTATCTGTGAAAAGTTACAATTAAACTGTCATGATCACGTCATAGAAATTGGTACTGGTTGGGGTGGGTTTGCCATTTATGCGGCTCAAAACTATGACTGTCGAGTTACCACAACGACGATATCTGATGCTCAGTATGAGTACGCAAAACAACGCATCAAACAACTTCAACTGGAAGATCGCATCACACTAATACAGCAAGATTATCGAACGTTGACAGGGAAATACGACAAATTAGTGTCTATAGAGATGATCGAGGCGGTGGGTTTTCAATACTTAGATGAATACTTTAAGACCTGTGACCGGTTATTAAAATCCAATGGCATCATGCTAGTACAAGCGATTACGATCTCTGATTATTTATATGCAGACTATATCTACACGGTGGATTTTATTCGCAAATACATCTTCCCTGGCGGCTGTCTTACCAGCATGACAGCCATGTTGTCTTCATGTGCCCGTCATACCTCGCTTACCCCCTACCACTCTGAGAGCTTTGCAAGCAGCTATGCCCGCACATTGGATGACTGGCACCAGCGCTTTATGCAGCAACGACAAGAAATTTATCGATTGGGTTATAACGACGAATTTATCCGCCTGTGGGAATATTACTTAAAATATTGCCAAGCCGGATTTGAGACACGAATGATCGACGTACAACAACTCATACTAAAGAAGCCTGACAATCGTTTTAGTCATCAACATTAAAGCCAGTCACATTGTCATCAAGCTCAATAAGGCGCTGCACTTCGCACGTAGACGACCTTATCATAAGCTATAGAAAAACATCAAACTCAACTTATTCATCGCCCGCGTAAGTAATCCCTGTGCCCGCCAGTCCACAATAGCCATTGGGGTTTTTTGCCAGATATTGCTGATGATAATCTTCGGCATAATAAAACTTCGGCGCTGACATAATCTCTGTAGTTATCTCGCCCAATCCCATTTGCGTCAATGCTTGCGCAACCACTGATTGTGAAGCCACAGCCTGCTCTTGTTGTTGCTCATTATATGTATAGATACC
>CAZKDD010000094.1:0-1790 GCA_964551535.1 uncultured Thiotrichales bacterium
TTTCTCGGTGCGGTCCAAGATAATTTTATCTAAACCAGCAAAAGCTCCCCCACAGATAAACAGAATATTACTCGTATCTACCTGCAAAAACTCTTGTTGTGGATGTTTACGCCCACCTTGCGGAGGTACGGAAGCGATCGTGCCCTCTATAAGCTTTAGCAATGCTTGTTGAACACCCTCACCCGATACGTCTCTGGTAATGGAGGGGTTATCTGACTTGCGTGAGATTTTATCTATTTCATCGATATAAACGATGCCTGTCTGGGCTTTTTCAACATCATAATCACATTTTTGCAAAAGCTTCTGGATAATGTTTTCAACATCTTCGCCCACATAACCGGCTTCAGTCAGAGTTGTTGCATCAGCAATAGTGAACGGCACGTTTAACAATCTGGCCAATGTTTCAGCCAACAAAGTTTTACCTGACCCGGTTGGCCCAACTAATAAAATATTACTCTTGGCAAGTTCGACGCCTTGAGTAGATGACTGGCTAGCCTCTAGCCGCTTGTAGTGATTGTAAACCGCGACCGATAAAACTTTTTTTGCCCCTTCTTGACCAATTACATACTCGTCAAGAATGTCATTAATTTCTCTTGGTTTAGGCAGCTTGCTGGAACCAGTGGGTGACTGTTCCTGCATCTCCTCGCGAATGATGTCATTGCAGAGCTCGACACACTCATCACAAATAAATACCGATGGTCCTGCAATCAACTTGCGAACTTCATGTTGGCTTTTGCCACAAAAAGAGCAATACAGCAGCTTATTGGATTCTGAGTCTTTTTTAGAATCGTCATCACTCATTTGATATTCCTATATTTATTGCATTTAACGAAGCTTTGTCGCAGTTAATAGTGCCAGTTATTAGTGTGAAATAAACTCACGTTAATAACTCACAATTTCAAATATGTGTAGATAATTGTCTGATATTCTAGGGGCAAATGCGCGTGGGTGGAAGTGCAAGTCACATGGACAAGCCCAATCAATGGACATATATTTAATTAAAAGAGTTAGTTACAAAATAATGAGCGGATATCGAATGATATCTATTAGTCTATTTATTAAACTATCGAACGACTAAGATTCAGCGCTTTCAGCATCTCTAGAAGTGAGGACTTTATCAATCAAGCCATAAGTCTGAGCTTCAGTACTATCCATAAAATTATCACGCTCAGTATCTTTTGCGATGGTCTCCATACTCTGACCCGTGTGATGCGCTAGTACGCGATTGAGCTTTTCACGAATATTGAGTATTTCACGAGCATGAATATCAAAGTCTGAGGCCTGTCCTTGGAAACCTCCCAGAGGCTGATGGATCATCATGCGAGAATGTGGCAGAGCATAACGTTTACCTTTGGCACCCCCTGCGAGTAGCACTGCGCCCATACTGGCGGCCTGACCAACGCACAGAGTACTAATGTCAGGCTTAGCAAATTGCATAGTGTCGTATATTGCCATGCCAGCTGTGACCGAACCACCCGGTGAATTGATATAAATAGAAATATCTTTGTCAGGATTCTCTGACTCTAAGAATAGGATCTGAGCGACGATCAAATTCGCCATATGATCTTCTATAGGACCCACAATAAAAATCACTCGTTCTTTGAGCAAACGAGAATATATGTCATAAGCACGTTCGCCACGAGCAGACTGCTCAACCACCATGGGTACAAGATTCATCATCGGCGCATGTTGTTCAAAGTCTTTCATAGTGATGTCCTAGTGTATTTTCTTAGGTGATTTTACCGTTTTGTTACAGCAACGTCACCGCTCTATACTTTACAGATCTACAT
>CAZKDD010000094.1:1890-5317 GCA_964551535.1 uncultured Thiotrichales bacterium
CGCAAAATTTATTTCAACCCGTACTCAAAAGTGAAGCGTCTTTTGCTTTAAGTATTCTATTCCAGAAAACTCTAGCTCAGTGCATCGCTAGTTTGTTTGTCTTGCTAGTTAAGCTTAAAGCTTATTTGTGATCTCGTCGAAACTAATTTTATTCTCAGTGACCTTGACTTTTTCGATCACAGAGTCAACCACCTGCTCTTCCATCACCAAAGACTCTACCTGAGCGCGAGCTTGGTTGTTGGTGGTATAGTAATTTATCACTTCCTGACTGTCAGGGTACTGTCTGGCCAAGTCTTGAATATGTCCATTGACGCGCTCCTGACTGAGCTGCAATTTATGCTCACGAACTATTTGACCCACGATTAGGCCTAACTTCACACGTTGCTTGGCTTCATCCATAAATAGATCATCACCCAACTCTGAAGCACCTTCAATTTGATAGTTCTTTTGCGCCTGCTCACGCAATACAGCGACTTCTTGTGTAATCATGGATTCTGGCAATTCTAACTCATGATTATCCAATAATAATTTCATGACTACTTGTTTCGCTTGCGATGAAGCTTGTTTTTTTGCTTCCATTTCTAAGGAATTACGAATCTCGGAACGTAGTGTTTCCAGGCTGCCATCGATACCTAGGCTAGTAATGAACTCCTCATTAATCTCGGGAAGCTCGCCTGCTTCTAATTTTTTCAATTTGACGTCAAATTCAGTTTCTTTGCCAGCCAGAGATTGATTGTTGTAATCGTCAGGGAAAGTCACCGCGAAGGTTTTTTCTTCATCCACTTTCATTCCAAATAGTGGATCTTCAAATCCTGCAATCATATTGCTCTCACCCAACACGATAGCAAAATCTTGCGCTTTTCCTCCTTCAAATTCCTCGCCATCTAATCGCCCGGTGAAGTCTATAGTAACCCTATGGCCTTTTTGCGCCGCCTCTTCACATGGTGACCAATTCATTCTTTGTTTTTGAATCCGCTGCAACGCCTCATCGACATTTTCATCTTTCACCTCAGCGACATCTAAGCTCACTTCTAATGCAGCAAAATCGGCCAAATCAAATTCTGGATAAATATCTAAGCTAGCAACAAATACAATATCTTCTCCAGGTTGGGCTTCCTGTGGCTCAATTTTTGGGCTACTAACTGGATTTAGTTTCTCTTGAATAATGGCTTGTTGATAGCTATTTTGCATTTCTTGAACTAAAACTTCTTGATGCACCTGTGCGCCATGACGCTGCTTAATAATATTTAGCGGCACCTTGCCTGGGCGAAATCCATCAACTTTCACGCTCCCCTTGAGAGAATTGAGGCGATTATTAACTTCCGTTTGAATTTTATCATTAGGAATTGTAATGGTGAGCTTTCGTCCTAATGAGCTGATTTCTTCAAGCGATACTTGCATGCGGTATTCCTAATCTATCGATTATAAATTGGTTGTGGTTTAACAGATATTTTATGTCAGTAATTGTTTTACTGATAATTGTCTTGTTAGCTAATATGTTTGAAAACGTCTCTATGGTGTCTAGTATTCATGGTCCGAATATCATCTACAATATATTGTCGTGTTATCTGTAGATGATTGACTGGTTAACCACCCATTGAGAGAAACATCTGTAGGTGGTGCGAAAGGAGAGACTCGAACTCTCACGCCTTGCGGCACTGGAACCTAAATCCAGCGCGTCTACCAATTCCGCCACTTTCGCATGGTCACTTTCATGTCACCATTATAAACCCACTCATCGCTATTACCGTGGTTATCGACAAAAAAACGTCTAATTCAAGGATTGAACTACTATCCTTAATGGTTTTACCGTGGGACTGCGAAATATACACATCAAGACAGCCAAGTACAATGATCAATCCATGATGATGAGCATTTTTTGAATAGATTGCTAATGTTTTGTCCCGGGTTTGCTCACTTTGATGCATGCCTGTCATTCAGGTGGTCAACACCCTAACAGATACGCCTAACACGCCGCTAAGAGACAATCCTAGTCAGCTACAACTACGATCAATGTTGATCACTTACCTCTAATTGAACCGATTAGTCGCCACAGTGGGTGGCTAGGTGGGGTCAGCATGTAAGACTGGGGTGGATGATGGGACTCGAACCCACGACGACTGGAATCACAATCCAGGGCTCTACCAACTGAGCTACACCCACCATGATTTCTTACTGAGATACTCTTAGCAAATTAGCAAAAAAGCTCTCCTTTTGAAGGATTAAATAGTTTTTCAACCCTCAACTACAACGAATACAACACGCAACGATTTAGCAATACTAGAAACTCACGAGCGAGTTCTATCGTACAAAAACCAAACTATGCAATACATAACTACATATCTAACATGTTTGACATGCTTGGCGCGCCCGGCAGGACTCGAACCTGCACCCCCCGGCTTAGAAGGCCGATGCTCTATCCAGTTGAGCTACGGGCGCAGTTCACTGAGAAATGCGTATTTATGTTGTATCACATGTTAGACAACCCAGCTAACAAGTCAAATAGTAAGATCGTTGGGAGCGACCTTTAAGGCTGTCGAGTAAAATAAAGTGGTCGGGGCAGAGGGATTCGAACCCCCGACCCTCTGCTCCCAAAGCAGATGCGCTACCAGGCTGCGCTATGCCCCGATCTTTACCTCACTCGGCGAGTCACGATCACAGCGACTCGGTGCGGAAGAATACGCGCTCTTGGTAGTCATCGTCAACAATATATCGCACTGTAGCTATCCAATGCAGGCATCTTTCATCATTGCATCGGTTTCTTTATGATAAGGACTCTTTTAATCAACGAATAGGCACACCATGAGATCTAACAACAAACTATCTATTGTATTGTGCTTGTTTCTGGCCATGTTGGGGACCACAGCTATGAGCGATACACAACCAAAAGTACAATTCGACACCAATAAGGGAACGATTGTTATAGAACTGAATCAAGAGAAAGCACCGCTCACAGTAGAAAACTTTCTCAGTTACGTAAAAAGCGGATTTTATGATGGTGTCATTTTTCATCGCGTTATCCCTAACTTCATGATTCAAGGCGGTGGATTCACACCCGACATGCAGCAAAAACCTACGCAAGAGAATATCAACAATGAAGCAAATAATGGCCTTAAGAATATCAAGGGCAGTATCGCTATGGCGCGCACCTCTGCTCCACACTCCGCTTCATCACAATTTTTCATCAATGTGAAAGACAACAGCTTCCTCGACTTCACCAGCGAGACTCCGCAAGGTTGGGGTTATGCAGTATTTGGTCAAGTCATTAATGGTATCGAAGTGGTTGAAGCGATCGAAAATGTCACTACAGGCATCGTTGGCCCTTACTCAGATGTACCCAAAGAAGCCGTAATTATTGAAAAAGCCAGTGTCCTTGACGACTGATTACGAAAATTGTCTGTCACCTAACAGCCGCTTTACAAATCAC
>CAZKDD010000095.1:0-5298 GCA_964551535.1 uncultured Thiotrichales bacterium
TTACTTATCTTCTAATAAAGCTGTAGGTTTAGCTAAAAAATATGGCACGCAGTTGCATGTATTACATTTGACCACTGAAAAAGAACTAGAATTTTTTAAAAGTGGTGCGATCGATTCAAAACAAATCACCGTTGAGGCATGCGCACACCATCTATTCTTTAGTGAAGAAGATTATGCGCAACGAGGTGCATTTATCAAATGTAACCCAGCCATCAAACGAAAGAGTGACCGTGATGCATTAGTTAAAGCCGTTCAAGATAGTGTCATTGACATAGTTGCTACAGACCATGCGCCACATACTTTAGATGAAAAAACTGGGACTTATTTTAAATCGGCCGCAGGTTTGCCGTTAGTTCAATATGCTTTGCCGAGTTTGTTTGAATTAGTCCATGATAAAAAACTCACTTTGGAGCAATTGGTCAATGTCACTAGTCATAACGTAGTCAAGCGCTTTGGGATTCTCAATCGTGGCTATCTGCGTGAAGGCTATGCAGCAGATATAACACTTGTGGATATGAATAAAACCACAAAAGATACGCCTGAGACAGTTCGTTATAAATGTGGCTGGTCGCCGTTTGACGGCTTTGAATTTAGGTCGCAAATAACAACAACGATTGTTAACGGAAACAAGGTTTACGCTGATCAACAAGTGCTATCAGATGAAAACTTCGGTGAACGATTGCAGTTTAAAAGTGCGTAAGATGTGAGGAATTCAATCAAAACACCTTAACATTCACATCAACAGTTATAAATATTGATTCAAAGGAACTGAGCTATGAACTGGATTCTGGCACGCGCAATTAATTATTTACTGTTAGCATTGCTGGCGGCATTTGTATTGATACCTATGTATGAAGTAGGGGTAGGCGACCTTCCATTTGAAGACAGTAAAGCTATTGTTATGTCAAATCTTACCTTTACAGAGACCGATATATGGAAGAGGGTGTTTACTTTTTACCTTGCGCTGTGGTGTGGTAAAGCCATTTTGTGGGCGTTAAGCACTGCCAGTATCAAGCAGTAGAGTGATGTCTGAGAAGACGGTAGTCTCATTTGTATGTATGGGTAATATCTGTCGATCGCCAACTGCCGAAGTCATATTTAAACAATGTGTTGAAAAACTTCATTTATCTGAAAAATTTCATATCGATTCTTATGCCACCCATGGCTATCACATAGGCAAACCACCGGATGAGCGTGCAATTATCACTGGAGCAAAATTTGGTTATGACTTAACTCCGTTGAGGGCGCAAAAAATCACCCTCGATGTACTTAAGCGATCTCATTATGTATTAGCCATGGATAAAAATAATATTTCCCAATTGCAGCACGACTTTGGGATTAAAAATACGGCTCGTTCTGAGTTGTTCCTAAACTATCATTCTTCTCATAACGGGGGGGATCTTCCTGATCCATACTATGGTGATGAGCAAGCTTTTGAAAAGGTGGTGGCGTTAGCCGAGGACGCTGTTCAGGGATTGCTATTGCATATCCGAAAACAGCGCCAACTTTAGAGTATGGTATGAATATGATGATTGTTAGCTAGCGACCAGAATTCATCAATCCTTTGATTGGCTATCAGTATTAGAATGTTGGGACAGATTTTTTGTGGATTCTGGCTGCTGCTCATCAGAGGCAGTTTTTGTCGTCACTCGCTGCATTCCAGGCGATATTACTTTTGACTCAGTCAACATAGGCTTAGTTTCCACTTGCTGTAATGGTGAACTTGAAATTTTAGTTGCTGGTGTCGAGGGCACTGGTGTCGATGGCTCAGCATCATGCGTGCGCTGACTGGAGTCTGACGATGTTATGCGCTTACTGTCTTGTGATTTTTCCGCAGGTTGTGATCGCGGTATAGACGCACTGCTATCTTTAGAGACTAAGTGTTCAGGCTTAGTGGTTACTTGTTGCAAGACGGGTGAATTTTTTGACTGTGAAGAACTATCCTGCATGTTTTTATTAGACGCTTCTTGTTTTGTCTCAGTATGCGCAGCGGCCTGGGGTTTACTCTGTTTTTTTACTTCATCATTATCACTCATACGAGTATTAGAAACGCCTGATTGTTGCGCTTTTGGTTGTTGCGCATCATGGGCAGGACTTTGTGAATTTGCCGTGTTGGTTACTCGTGATGGTACTGAATGACGATCATTATCTTGATTGGCTCGCGGCGAAGAAGTAGTTTCAGTGCTAGAGTTTGTTTCAACATGTTGTGTGCTATCACTGCTCTTGTTGGAGCGATTACGGTTTCGGTTTCTGTTGCGATTGCGCGAATTACGATTGCCGCGCTGATTGTTTTTATTAGAGCCTCGGCTTTCTGATCTCTGCTCAGAAGAGGGTTTATCTTGCGTTACAACTTCAGCCTCTTTTGATTGATCGTTGTTTTTGGTCGCTTGAGTGGCGCGATCATTCCTATGATTGTTGTTACGTCGTTGATTATTGCGTCGTCTACCTGAATGACGATGACTATTCGAGTGTCGTTGATCTTTAGCCGAGGTTGATGATTGTGATTTTTCATCAATAACTTCTGGTTCTTGGAACAGCCATTGAATGACTCGTTTGATAATTCCAGGTCGTGTTTCGTTATCTGCGCTATCTTTTGTGTTAGAAGATTTTGTTTTTGTCGTCTCAACAGGGGTGGGGGCAGGAGCATCCATTGCTACCATAGATACAGCTGGCTTAGGTGCTGGTCGATTTGTGCTAGTCGTGATTAATTCTTCTTCATCGGGAGTCTCGCTTAATTCAAAGCTAGTCTTGCCTTCAGCCGTTTTGTCATCAGATCGGAAACGCTGAACTTCAAAATGCGGTGATTCTGTGTGGCTTTGAGGAACAATGATAAGATCTATCTTATGTCGTTTTTCGATTTCTTGGAGAGAGAGGCGCTTCTCATTCAGTAAAAAAGTGCCGACGTCGACAGGAACACGAGCCATCACTTTACCAGTCTTATCTTTCATTGCTTCTTCTTCAAGCAAACGCAAAATTGCCAGAGCGAGTGATTCACTGTTACGAATTGTGCCTTGACCATTACAACGAGGACAGACAATTTGGCTGGATTCACCCAGAGAAGGGCGAAGTCTTTGGCGTGACATTTCCAGCAAGCCAAAACGAGAAATACGTCCTATCTGTATTCTTGCTCGATCTAACTTAACTGCGTCACGCAAACGATTCTCAACTTCACGCTGATTTTTATTGGCCAACATATCGATAAAGTCAATGACAATTAAACCACCCAAATCGCGTAGACGAAGTTGTCTGGCAACTTCATCAGCAGCCTCTAGATTGGTCTGCAAGGCCGTTTGTTCTATATCACTACCCTTAGTCGCTCGTGCCGAGTTGATATCAATAGAGAGCAATGCTTCAGTATGATCGATGACAATTGCGCCACCGGAAGGTAATGAAACTTCTCTTTGAAAAGCCGATTCTATTTGTCCCTCAATCTGATAACGATTAAACAGCGGTACATGATCTTCATACAATTTGAGTTTACGCATGCTATTGGGCATAACCTGCTGAATGAAGTGTTTAGCATCGTTATAAATGTTTTTATCATCAATGATGATTTCATTGATATCTGATCGGAAGTGATCGCGCAGCGCGCGTATCATGGCATTGCTTTCTTGGTAAATTAAGAAAGGTTCATCCCGTTCATCAGCCGCGGTTTGAATGGCTGACCATACTTTTTGTAAATATTCGAGATCCCATGTGAGCTCTTCACTGCTTCGTCCAACACCCGCGGTTCTCACAATAGCACCCATGCCATCAGGAACTACTACATCATTTAATGCTTCACGCACTTCCTTACGATCGTCACCCTCAATACGGCGTGAGACACCTCCTGCACGTGGATTGTTGGGCATCAGTACCAGATAGCGACCAGCCAGGCTGATAAATGTAGTTAGTGCTGCACCTTTATTACCACGTTCCTCTCGCTCAACTTGAACGACGAGCTGTTGTCCTTCCTCAATAAGGTCTTTAATTGCAGGTCTTTCACCCTGAGGTGTATTGTTGTTTTTGAAATATAGCTTGGATATTTCTTTGAAAGGCAGGAAGCCATGGCGTTCAACACCATAATTGACAAAGGCAGCCTCAAGACTCGGTTCTATGCGAGTGATGACTGCTTTGTATATGTTAGCTTTTTTCTGCTCTTGAGAGGGAACTTCGATATCGAGGTCGTATAACTTCTGACCGTCGACCATGGCAACACGCAGTTCTTCCTGCTGGGTTGCGTTGACTAATATTCTTTTCATATTTATCTCGGTATTGCTCTACTTCCATGCTACAGACTGGTATCAACAGTTGTTCAGAGACATAGTTGAATGCATGCGAATATCGCTCAAAAAAGCGATATATGAACACTCGAGTGAGATTCAATAGCCTGCTAAGTTTTGGAAATAGAGGGAACATTCTTTTAATTTGAATTGGTCAGGTTGAGTGACAGACTAAAGCCGGTGAACGGGTGTACTGACGTACTGGTCATCGATGCTGTCATAGGTCAACTGTGATCCGCTTTGTTATTTTTATTCTGTTAACTACATTGGCCATTTTAGCAATGTCCTTATTACAACGGACTTATGGCTCGATCTAGTGTCATCCGACTACGCTATCATTCACATGCATGCGAATGTTAAATGCTTTGTCATAATCGCTATGATGTATAGTACCAATCATTATCAAATGCAGCAATAATATTGAGCTAATCAAAGAAAAAACCTCATGCAAACAAGACACTTGGAAGTAGATGTTAATAAAGCAGGTCAACGAATAGACAATTTTCTGATCGCACATCTTAAAAACGTGCCTAAAAGTCGTATATACCGTGCGATTAGAAGTGGTGAGGTTCGTATTAATAAAAAACGAACCAAGCAAACCTATCGTTTGCAACTAGGGGATACAGTCAGAATTCCTCCTATTCAAAACTATAGTGATGATTCTCACTCTCAAAAAGAGGTTCCACAATCACTTATAGAGCAGTTAGAAAAAAATATTATCCATGAGGATGAATACTTATTAGTCTTGAATAAGCCCTCAGGGATCGCTGCACACAGCGGTACTGGAGATCGCTGGGGTGCAATAGAAATTATGCGTGCCAGTAGGATACATCAACCCTTCATGGAGCTAGTGCATCGAATAGACAAGGAGACCAGTGGCTGTTTGGTATTGGCAAAAACGAGGCGATCTCTACTGGATGCTCAAAATGCGTTGCAGCATGAGCAATCTATCAAGCAGTACACATGTCTAGTCATTGGGCAATGGAATGTAAAGAACGAGTCAGTCGATCATCCAATAGAAAAGCAGACCACCCAA
>CAZKDD010000096.1:0-5292 GCA_964551535.1 uncultured Thiotrichales bacterium
TAGTGAGTCAGCTAGAGCAGTGTATTACAGTAGATATTCCTGAGGATTTGAAAAGCGTGCATGTGGTGTATTCTATCAACAAACAGCACGTCTCTTTAGTGGTGATGCCAGTCAGCACTTCTCCAAATGATATAGGTCAAGTGAGTGGTAATGGTTATCAGGGTATGATTGTGCGTGTAGGCAATGGTACAGCGGTTATAGCTTCGCAAGATAAAACAGCCGTGAGTGATGTTTATAGAAAACTCAAAGGTTCACTCACAGCTATTTAGAGTGTAGGTGGCAATTTTGTATTAACTATAATGATGATAACAATATTTTACTGACAGATTGATATGTGTATTGCAAGGTAATAACAGATTATTCTTACTTCTTTAAAAGAAGTGCTAGCTAATTACCACTGTCTGCTGTATAGCCAACAGTTTCAATCCCAGTCACTGCGCAAGCTTCGTCATTATCAGAGGTGTCGCCGGTAATGCCGACCGCGCCAATCACATCCCCTTGTGAATTTCTTACTAATACACCACCTGGTACAGGGATCATTTTTTGGTCAGAAAGATTAATTAATGAATTCATAAACATGGGTCTGTCTTCACCAATTGCAAATAGTGATCGGGAAGCCATGCCCAACGCGAGTGAGCTCCAGGCTTTTGCAAATGCAATCTGAGGGCGAAGAAAAGTGGCTTTATCTTCTCTTTGTAGGGCCTTGAGATGACCTCCAGCATCCAATACTGCAACGGTGAGTGGGGCAAGACCTAATTCATGGCCCTTAGCTATGGCGCTTTGTATGATAGCTGAGGCTTGTTCTAAGCTAATTTCCTGACTCATTTTGTTCTCCTTAAGTTTTGACGTCTCAAATTTAAGGACGAATCATAGCAAATTTAGAGCAAAGATTATGCCGCGATAAATATTAGAGCAGCACCATTGTTGCACCAGCGTTCTCCAGAGGGTAGTGGCCCATCCATGAGCAAATGTCCTTGATGCCCTTTGCAACGCACGCAACGATAAGCTCTAGCTGGAGGGAATGATTGCAGATCTGTATAAGTGCTGAGATGACCCAAAATATGAGCTTTAAAACTTGGCCAGCCAGTGTCGCTGTCGTATTTCATATGTGATTCGAATAGCGGTAAATTGCATGCTTTACAGTAATAGCGACCCGGGCGTGTCTCTTTATGCAGTGGGCTACTGTAACGATTTTCAGTTTTACCGAGTCTTAATACTTGATAGGCATTGCCGTCTAAGCGATGTTTCCATTCATGATCGCTGAGATCTAACTGAGGTATTGAGTTGTCTCCTGGATAGAGGCGGCGACTTTTGCCTGATTTTACTTGCATAAATAAAAAAGCTGAAAAACCTGCAACTAGTACTAGTATATTTCTTCGCGATATTGGCATAATCAGTTAAATCTAAACTCACTCGTTTTTGGAGTGATTCATCACAAATTAGTTTCAATGTAAATGATCAAACCTATGAACGCTACAACAATAAAAGACTATTTTGTCTCAACAAATAGGCATTTAACTCTGGGTTTAGTACTGATGATTATTTTAATAATGACAGTGCTATGGTTTTTTGAAGTCAATCTCGAAGGCCGATCTGCTGTATTAGGTTTGGTGTTGATGATATTAGCTGTCGTTTTCTATCAAATCCCACGTTTAGCTTATCGATTGACCAGGAATCAATTCAAAACACTGACTGGGCCGAACAAGCAAATTATTGAACAGGACTGGCCAGCGTTTAAGACGTGGTTAGATAGACAGCCTCATTAGTTGGAATATAAACGTTGAGTCTTGATGGCGCATGAGTATCATTTCTCAATATGTATAATGATTGTTCAATACGTAAAAAATGTTAACTTCATACGCTGTACGTCTACCTGTATATTAACCTCAATAATATTTGACAGATAATCATGAAAGCCCTCATTTTAGTCGCTCACGGAAGCCGTCGTAAGGTTTCAAACATTGAAGTTATCCAAATCGCCACTCGTCTTGCTGGACAGGTTAAAGATAACTATATGCATGTTGGACATGCTTTTTTAGAACTGGCCTCACCATCGATTCCAGAGGCTATTGAGGATGCCATCGTGAAGGGCGCAAAGGAGGTGGTCATACTTCCGTATTTTCTGTCAGCTGGAAGACATGTCCATGAAGACGTGCCAGAGTTCGTTTTGCAGAAGCAGAAACAGCATCCCGACATTAAGATAAGCTTGGCGCCATATTTAGGTGGTTCCAGTGATATCATCAAATTATTAGCTAGTATATCCAACTTGTACTAGGTTCTACAGTCAATAACTCACATCTTAAGCGTATCTATATAGACTCGGCAGTAGCTTATTTACTGAGCAAATCTCTCGCTAGTATCGGATGATAGGGGGTCGATCGTGTTTGGTCATGGATATGCATTCTGTAGTCAGTAAATTCATCGCAATCATGAAAATGTAGAAAAGGATTGCCTTCAATTTGCTCGGCTAGGCTTGAAGTTTTTTTATCTGCGTAGTTGTGACCTGGGTGAATAATAGTATTGGCGTCTAATTCCTTTTTCATTTTACTGAGCGTGGAATGCATTTGTTCAGGATCACCGCCGGCGAGATCGCAGCGACCACAACCGTATACAAATAAGGTGTCACCTGTAATGATGTCGCCGTCTAATAAGTAGCATGCCGAGCCAGGTGTGTGTCCAGGTGTATGTAAAATCTGGATCTCTGTGTCACCGATAGATATTATATCTCCACCATGATGTAAAGTAGGGCGATCAATATCCGATTGCCAAAAATCAGCTTCCGCTTTTAATAAATGCAATTCTGAGTCATAGTCATCCAAGACATCTTCAATTGCATTGATGTGGTCATGATGACTATGTGTGAGTAATATTTTATTTAAGTTAAGTTGATTGTCTTTAGCGTACTGAATAATACTCGAGCCATCCCATGCGGGATCAATAACGGCGGCTTGTTTGCTGTTGTTGTCAGTGATGATATAGACGAAATTATCCATCGGGCCTAACTGCATGGTAGTGATTTGATAACTCTTATTCATAGGTATGACTCGTGAATTAATAATTTATAGAATACAGCATTAAGACCTAAATTAAATATTCAATCAACCATAATTCAATCAATGTGATAGCAGTAATCATGGTGAATTCAGTTAATACTCTAGCAGACTACCTAAAGCATGATTTAAACCTACTATCTATAGGTTTGAATCCTTCAATTATTTCAGTGCAAACGGGTCTTTACTTTGCTAATCCTAGGAATAGATTCTGGCGTGCGCTCGCGCAAGCAGGATTTATAGACGACAATACGCCTCTTGATGAGAGTATCCACATAAAGCTTCTTAATGAAAACTCGATTGGTTTTACCGATGTGGTCAAGAGACCAACGTCCTCGATGAAATATCTTAAAGTCATGGATTACAAAAGAGATGCACCAAAATTACGTGCTAAGTGTGAAACTTTCGTTCCTAGGTATTTATGGTTTCACGGCAAGGTCGCGCTTAAAAATTTTTCTCGTCATGCTTATGGTATTGAATACGACTGGCAATGGGGTATAAATGAGTCTGATTCGATACCATTTAAGATTTTTTTGACACCGAATCCGAGCTCAGCCAATGCTGCTTATAGCTTGCCAGTGATCGCCGACTATTATTCACAACTATATGAGATAATGGAAACTAGCTAAATGAAGTGTAATAGATATGTATGTGCGTTGTTAATTTTGACATTGCTCATGTCTTTGATATTTTCATTAAGTCCTGCAAACACAACAAATGGTTTGTTGGTTAATGACAAACTAGCCCACTTTTTTGGTTATTTTATTCTCATGATGTTACTTGATTTTGCCTATTTATCGGGTCGCCATCAGATATTTAAAATATGCTTAGTTGTGAGTTATAGTGTGGCTATAGAAGTGGTTCAGAACTTTATTCCCGGCAGAGAGATGTCTTTATATGATGGCTTGGCAAATGTGTTTGGAGTGATGAGTTTTGTATGTCTTCTACCCTATATTCAGAAATTACAGCTTTATCGACGATCAATAAAACTTAGGTATGATAATTAATGTATAGAATGACTCATGCGGCCATCATCGTCCTGGTTGTCGTGGCCATGGCTTTTGCAGTGTTTTATCTTCAGGGTGTGTTGTATCTCGCTCCTTGTCCATTATGTACGGTAGATCGTGGCTTATTCCTTCTGATTGCTCTAGTGAGTGTGGTGTCATTGATACATGGGCCACAGGGTACTTTTTTATGGATCTATACAACTTTATCTAGTGCATTCGCACTGATGGGTATCGCCGTAGGTATTAGACATATCTGGTTGCAGAACCTGCCAGCAGATAAAGTGCCTGAATGTGGTCCTGATCTAGCTTACATGCTAGAGGTATTTCCTATGATGGATGTTATAAGACGACTTTTTACGGGGGCAGGTCAGTGCGCGGAAGTGAGTTGGACATTTTATGGCATTACACTGCCGCAACTAACATTGTTATTGTTTGTTGCCCTGATGTTGATGATAATTTACGCTCACAGACAACAATCACGCACTTAAAGCAAATAATAATCGTATGGTTGGCATACTAAAGCCCTGATTGGCCGTATAATTCTCTCATTATATTAAATACAAATATCTAAGATAGTTATGAGTAAAAGTGTCACTGCAATTAACGAATCGCAATTGAGACATCCTCCTGCGACACGTTATATCACTTTGCGCGGAGATTATGGGACCGCTAACTTTGTCATGCATCGTGGAGGCATACTTAAAGAAGTGGTTGTTGCTTATGAATCCTGGGGTACGCTATCAGATAATCATGATAATGTCGTATTAGTTTTTGGTGGTCTATCACCCTCGGCTCATGCATGTTCGTCACCTGAAGATCCCAGTGATGGTTGGTGGGAATATATGATTGGTCCAGGTAAGCCCATTGATACTAATCATTTCTATGTGGTGTGTGTTAATACACTTGGCAGTTGCTTTGGTTCTACCAGTCCGAGTTCGATCAATCCAGATACCGGTAAACCATATGGCCTAGATTTTCCAGATCTAAGTATCGAGGATGTAGCAAAATCCGCACATCATGCACTTCATGATTTGGGTATAGATCACATACACACCGTCGTGGGAAGCTCCATGGGGGGGATGTCATCTTTGGCTTATGCATTGATGTACCCTAATGAAGTGTCGAATTTGGTCACTATCTCAGCAGCGACTAGGGCATTACCATTCACTATTGCTGTGCGCTCTTTACAGCGTGAAATTATTCGTTGTGATCCAAGTTTTGAAAATGGCTTGTAC